>JAGRGH010000052.1 GCA_020445605.1 Chromatiales bacterium | reverse complement strand
TCACCACCAAACTTCTTCGACTGGTGCGTGGTGATCGCCGCGGTCAACGTCGTCTTGCCATGGTCCACGTGACCAATCGTCCCGACATTCACATGCGGCTTCGTGCGCTCGAACTTCGCCTTGGACATCGTCTTGATTCCGTCTCTTGTCTGATGAAATTCAGGTTTTGCTTGCTCTTGCTTTCTCAGCTTGGAAGGCTGACTGTTCCGGCCTGGCGCCGATCAGCGCCCGGGCCACGATCTGGAGCCCATAACCGGATTTGAACCGGTGACCTCTTCCTTACCAAGGAAGTGCTCTACCGACTGAGCTATATGGGCCTAAATCATAATGTTGCAGGTACCCTGCGCTCCTCGGGGTTTCGCCCCGGCTCTGTCGCCCAGCCAGTCACCAGTTCCAGCCCCGCGTCCGGGCGGGCAGGCGCCGGTCCAGAACCACCACCTCACGTGAAATGGAGCGGGCGATGGGAATCGAACCCACACCATCAGCTTGGAAGGCTGAGGTTCTACCATTGAACTACGCCCGCATCGTTCCCGGCCGGGTCTCCAGCCGGCGCGGGGCTCATCGCTCCGCAGGCCATGCCAGACCGCCCGTGTCCTGGACCGAATCACCCTGGACTTTGGTGGAGGGGGGAGGATTCGAACCTCCGAAGGCGGAGCCAGCAGATTTACAGTCTGCCCCCTTTGACCGCTCGGGAACCCCTCCGAAAAATAGCCGGTCATTCTCCGAAAGTTTGCGCGGAGTGTCAATATCGAATACCGCGATCCAGCGCGGATCGCGAATCAGCAGAATGTCCGACGGACCCCGTCCGGAGCCAGCCCATCGGCGGCCGACGGGGTCATCAGAACAGCATCCTGGGCTGCTAGAATCGCGCGCTACCTCGGGCCGCGCCACGGTGCGGCCCGCCGCATTCACCGCGGCCGCGCGCCGCTTCGCAACAGCGATCAGCCATGAAGATCAGCGTATTCGGGGTCGGCTACGTGGGCCTCGTCACCGGGGCCTGTCTGGCCCGGGTCGGCAACCAGGTTCTGTGCATGGATGTGAACCCCGAGCGCATCGACGCGCTGAACCGCGGAGAAATTCCGATCCACGAGCCGGGCCTGGACGAAATCGTGCACGACGCCCAGCGCGCCGGTCGGCTCCGATTCACGCTGGATCCGCAGCTGGCCGTCGAACACGGCCAGGTTCAGATGATTGCGGTCGGCACGCCGCCCGACGAGGACGGTTCGGCGGATCTGCGCCACGTGCTGGCCGTTGCGCGGGAAATCGGCTCGCGCCTGCCAGCCGGGGCCTCGCCGACAGTCGTGGTCAAGTCCACCGTCCCGGTCGGGACCTGCGACCGCGTGGAGGCCGTACTCGCTGATCAGCTCGCCGCGCGCGGACTCAAGTCCACGCCGGCGGTCGTTTCCAATCCCGAGTTCCTCAAGGAAGGCGCGGCCGTCGAGGATTTCATGCGCCCGGACCGCATCATCGTGGGCACCGACGACGAACGCGCCGCGACCGGGATGCGCAGCCTGTACGCGCCGTTCAACCGCAATCACGACCGGCTGATCATCATGCAGCGGCGCTCGGCCGAGCTCACCAAGTACGCTGCCAACGCGATGCTCGCCACCAAGATCAGCTTCATGAACGAGATGGCCGGGATCGCCGAGCGGCTTGGCGCCGACATCGAGGCCGTGCGTCGCGGGATCGGGGCCGATCCGCGAATCGGCTACCACTTCATCTATCCCGGGATCGGCTACGGCGGCTCGTGTTTTCCCAAGGACGTGCGCGCACTGCGCCGGACCGCAGCCGAGGCCGGCATCGAAGCCGCTCTGCTCGATGCCGTCGAGACCGTCAACAACCAGCAGAAACAGCTGCTTGGCGAGCGCATTCTGGGGTATTTCGATGGCGATCTTTCGCGGCGCACCATCGCGCTTTGGGGGCTGGCGTTCAAGCCCAACACCGACGATCTCCGCGAAGCACCGGCGCTGGTTTTGCTCGAATCCCTGCTCGAAGCCGGCGCCACGGTGCGGGCCTACGACCCGGTCGCGGCCGATAACGCAAGGCTGCAATTGCGCGATCAGGACCGGATCGAGTTCGCCGCCAGCGCTCTGGACGCCGTCCGCGACGCGGACGCGCTGGCCATCGCGACGGAATGGACCGAGTTCCGCTCGCTCGACTTTGACCTGCTCGCACGCAGCATGCGCGGGCGCGTGATCTTCGACGGCCGCAATCTCTACGAACCGGCCGAGGTCGCCGCCGCCGGATTTGACTACCACAGCATCGGGCGCGCACCGGCATCACGAGGCTGAACGCGCTCACCGTGTTTTTACGGCAGCGTTGCAGGTGCAACGTCGGGCGCCAAGGTGACCGAGCCTTGCGTGGGCTCCAGAAATTGACATTATTAATAGTGTGCGTTAGCTTTTATGAGATTGCCGAAGAAGGCCTATAAAAGGCCCACTGTCGTGCACGGTTGCCCACCTGGCCCCCATATCAAGAAGCTGGAGGAGACAAAGCCCATGTCCAAAGCGCCCGCCCTGCGCCGCTCGATCGTTGCAAGCGCCGTTTTCGGTTTTCCGCTGCTCGTATCGGCGGCCGTCACGCCGGACCTGCCGTACCCGAGCGGCACCCCCAGCGCCGACGAAATCGCCAACCAGGTCTACTTCGTCAACCATTTCTACGCCCTGAAGAACTACTCCATACAAAAGGTCGACGACGACATTACCGTCATCCTGACCGGCGACAAGGGCGAGACCCCGCTGACGCTGACCGTCGAACGTTTTCTCAATAACGACTACTCCGACGGCACCACCCGCGCGAAGGATCTGGCGATCTTCCGCTCCGGCAAGTTGCGGGGCACGGGCATGCTGATCGAGGACTATGTCGACGACGAAAAGTCGCAGTCCTACATGATCTGGCTGCCGGCCCTGCGCAAGATTCGCCGCTTTGGCCAGCCGGCCCACGACGACGCCTGGGGCGGCACGGATTTCACGTTCGGCGACGTGACCCTGCGCAAGCCGCGTCACGAGAATCACACGCTTCTCGGCACCGAGACCTTCAACGACTGCCTCGGTTTCATGCAGATCGCAGAGGGCGACCGCAACAAGTACACCAAGGACGTCCCGACCAGCGGCTCCTGCGAGGCGAAAGGCAAGCAGGTCTACAAGCTCAAGAGCTGCACCAAGTTCGAAAGCTGGTGGTACGACTGCCGCATCGGCTACATCGACACCAAGAGTTTTTCGGACTACCGAACCGAATATTTCAAGGGCGACAAGAAGATCAAAACCATTGATCGCGACTGGCGTAGCCTGAACATGTCCGATCCGCGCGCCAACACCTGGGCCTACTGGTACGGCCGCAATGAAGACACCGGGCACGAGACCTGGGCCGTCATCCCGAAGAGTGTCGTACGCACGAACGACGCCAGTCTGGAAGCAGACCTCTGGACGGAATCCACGCTGCGTCGAATCAAGAAGTAACGCTGAGGTCGGGTGCAGCACACGAGTGGCTGCGCCCACATCCGAACAACGATCAATGAAACCAATGCCCAACTCCACTGCTGGGGAGCAATTGAAATGAATAAATTCAGCCTGATCGCCGGGGCAATCGCATCCGCGCTGGCCGTGTCCCAGGCCTCTGCATTCGACATCCCCGACGTCGGCGGAATCGAAATCAGCGGCGTGTTGAAAAACGAAACCGCCGTGTTCACGCGCGATGGCCAGTTCAACGGCGAGGCGCGCTTCTACGGCGACGACGACTCGCACCACAGCCATTTCGGCAAGTTCGAGAACTCGCTCAAGCTGTTCCTGAACGGCGCACTCGGCGAGAACGCCACCTGGCACGGCGAGATCAACGCCATCTATGATTCCGAGGGCGTCAACAACAAGTGGAAAGGCCACGAGGTGCACTCGCAGCAGGACTGGATACGCGAACTCTACGCGGATATCAACATCGCGAACTGGTATGTCCGCGCCGGGCTTGCACAACGCGTCTGGGGCACCGCCGACGGCATCAAGCTGCTCGACATCGTCAACGGCACGGATTATCGCGAATTCGTGCAGAACGCGTTCGAGGACTCGCGCATCCCGACCGCCATGATCGCCGCGGAATCCAACATCGGGCCCGGCAACATCGAGTTCATCGCCTCACGCCGCCAGGAAAACCTGATCCCGGGCCTGAACAGCTCCGGCGACCCCGGCCATCCGTTCCTGTTCAAGGGCGTGGATTCCATCACCGGCTCGGTCAATGGCTTCCTGAACATCGTGCCCAGACTCGGCGCGACTGCTCAGGCGTTCAATCTGTTCGCTGCCGGCTTCACCTTCAACCCGGATCCGATGAACCCGTTCTTCGGTTCCACGCCGAATCTGGAAGGTGTCAGCGGCAGCAACTTCACGGTGCAGAACTTCATCGACGGTCAGACTCCGTTCTGCGTAGGTGGTGTGCCAGGGCTCCCGGGCCTCGGCACCAGCTGCCCGACCATGCTCAATGCGATCGCGCAGACGGAAGCCACGCTGAACATCTCGCCGGATCCGATGATGCCGTTTTTCGTGCCGCTGGGCGGCAACAACGGCGTAACGAATCTGGTGACGGATGTCTATGACGCGTGGGATCCGAACAACCCGTTCGAGTACATGTCGCAGGCCTCGTTCACGACCTTTGACACCTTCAACGGCGCCACCAGTGAGTATCGTCGCAACTACCCGACGCACGAAAACCCGGATGTCGGTTTTCGCTGGCGTCAGTCGACCGACAGCGGTCTGAACTTCTCGGTCAATTACTTCTACCACTACGACCACAACCCGTCGGTGGGCATCCACTGGGAAGACCCTGTCACCGGTCAGGAACTCACGCCGTTCCTGACCCAGGCACCCGGATTTGACTTCAGCAACATCATCATGCACCCGATGTTCGGCCCGGTGCCGGCCCCGACCGGCGAGACCGTCACCACGGTGCGCCTGTGCAAGAACGGCGACACCACGGGCTGCGAGGCCAACCCCGATCCGATCGGCAACCCCGAGGTATACAACTCCAGCGCCGCAACGGGCTTCATCCCGGGCGTGATGCCGGATGCCCCGGCGAAGCTCGTGTTCGAGGAAACCGTGCACCGCGTACATAGCCTCGGCGGGTCGTTCGACTTTGCGTTTGATGCCGGAACGATTCCGGTCGTCGTCCGCGGCGAGGTCCTCTACGACAAGGACGTGCGCGTACCCGTGGTCGACCGCAGCCAACTTGGCATCGGCAACATCACCGAGGGTCTCAAACCGGAGAAGGCGGACTTCTTCAAATACGTGCTCGGTGTGGACATCACGGTTCTGACCAACCTCCTGGTCAGCACACAATTCATCCAGTTCATCAACCTGGACTTCGAGGATTCGGACAAAGACAGCATCACGGGCGCCGACTGCTCGACCACGCCGAACCCGGTGAACTGCGGTCGCTACACCGCCGACCCGGCGTTCCTGCATCTCGAGAACGGCCTCGCGAAGGGCCAGGAGTTCAAGAACTTCTTCTCGCTGTTCCTTTCGAAGCCGATCGGCGGCGAACAGCAGGGCCGCGTCAACAACATCCTGATTCTTGAGGATATTGGCGGTCGCTGGAACCGGCTGGACGTCGAGTGGGGCCTGACCGACAACATCATTCTCACCGGCGAGTGGAACCATTACTGGGGCGAAAGCAATTCGCTGTTCGGCCAGTTCCACAACAGCTCGAACGTGCAGGCGGGCGTGAAGGTCCTGCTCGACTAGCTTCATGTCCGTTGCCGCATCCGCGTGGTGTTCACGCGGATGCGGCGCTCTCCACCCTCTCAGCCGCTACGGCTGCTGAGGAATTGGTCTGAAAATAGCTCTGAGCAGTCCATCGTGGACCAGCAGAGCAGCCAAAACGAAAGATTCGGATCTTTCGTTTTTGCTGAGAACCGATGGCCCTGGCCATTGACGAACGAGGCGCCATGCCGCCCCGCGGAAAGCTCTGATGTAGACAGAGCTTTCCCACAACAATAAGCCCAAGCGTTTGCCCTGGAGTGTGCCATGAGTGAATCTTCCGCCAGCGGCGCCGCCGCTCCGGCGAGTCTGCCGGTCCGTTATGCCCGCTGGGCCATCCGCTTTCGCAAGCTCATCATCCTGCTCGTGGTACTGGTCACGCTTGCCGCGGCCACACAAGTGCCGAAGCTGGATATACGCAACGACCCGGACACCCTGCTTCCGCCGACTAATCGGTATGTGGCAACAAACCTCTATGCCGAGCATAACTACGGCATGGGCAATCTCATGGTGTTTGCGCTGCGGGTCAAGGACGGAGACATCTATCAGCCATGGCTGATCAACATGCTCCAAGACTTGCACCGCAAACTTGAGGCACTGCCGACGTCGCGGCCCGAAAATTTCATCGACATCGCCGCGCAGAAAATCAAGTACATGAGCGCCGATGAAAACGGGCTCGTGTTCAAACGACTGATCCCCACGGCGGGCATCGACACCGAAAACCCCGAAAAGGCCGCCGAGCAGTTGGCGTTTCTGCGCGAGGGAATCGAATCAAACCCCGTCATGGCACCGATGCTGGTGTCGTACATGCGCCCGGACGGCACCCGTTGTCAGTTCCTGGAATACGACAACTTCGACACCTCGGACAACGATCCGAATTGTACGGCCAAGGCCGCGTACGTCATCGCTGATTACACCGATGACGTCAAGCAGATTTATCTACCGTGGGTGGACGAAGTCCACGCCCTCGCGCAGGAGTACGCCAAAGACCCGCGCGTGGAAGTTCGGGTGGCTGGCGAACCGTACTTCCTCGCCTGGATGCTGCGTGATCTCGTAAACAAGTGGTGGTTGTTCGCGATTTCGGTGGGCATTGTCATCGCGGTGCTGTGGTTCGAGTTCCGCAACCTGAAAGCGGCGATTTTCCCGCTGCTTGGCGTGGGTGCAACGATCACGATGACACTGGGCCTGATGGGCTTCACCCAGTTCAAGCTGACCACCATGATGGTACTGACGCCTATGCTTCTGCTCGCGATCGGCATCGGCCACTCGGTGCAGATCACCCGTCGTGCATTCGTCGAGATGGACAAGAATCCGGATTGCGAATGTGCTGATATGGCCGAGACCGCCGTCAGCCAGACCATCGTGCCTGCAACCCTGTCGATCGTAACCGACATGGCCGGATTCGCGACGCTGGCCCTTGTCGACATCTCGTTCTACAAGGACTATGCGTATTTCGGCATGTTCGGCATGGCGACCCTGCTGATCACGACAACCACCCTGATCCCGCTGTTGCTGATGACCTTCCCGTTCAAAAAGCGCGAACTCAGCACCTCGCACGGTTGGGAACAGGCGGTCGGTGGATTCCTGGCGAAACTGACCACCGGTCCGGGAAAGATCCTGCCGCTCGCATTCGTGGCGGTTGTGATTGGGCTTTCGGTCTACTACACGAAGATCTATCAGGCTACTTCGGACAATCTGATGCCCGGAGTCGAACGCGGCATCAACTACGCCCGCGCGGCGTTCAAGGAGTCCTCCGAGACGATTCAGGATCTGCTTCAGCTGAACCGGATCATGCCGGGCGTCATCTCGGTGTCGATTCCGATTCGCGGTCGCGAGAAGACGTTTGATATCTGTTCCGACCAGCCCTTCCCCGAATCCCTCTATGACATCGAGAACCGGGCTGAACGTCTGGCGCAGTGCGAAAAGTACAAGGCCGAACTCCAGTGCTGGGATCCGGATCCATGCGGCGCACAGGGCGTTTTCAACGATGCTGACGTACTCGGTGACGTTGAAAAACTCGAGAATTGGATGCGGGCTCACCCGTACATCGGGTTCACCGGCTCGTATGCCCAGTACATCCGGCTCGTCAACATGCTGCTTGCCGCCGAACCTGGCGAAAAGCCGCAGCTCAGGGATCTTGCAATCCCGACGCTGGAACACCTGAGAAAGCTCAATCCGGACGACGACCGCAGCCCGGATGGCATCACCGAGCTTTACAACGGCCTGCTCGAGGCGATGACCAGCCCCGGCGACATGGATTCCTTTGTCGCCAAGAACTGGAACGAAGGCGCGGTGATGGGTTTCATCAACACGATGGACCCGGTGCAAACCCACCAGGTCACGATGGACATCCAGCAGTACATCGAAGACCACAAGAACGACCCTGGCTTTTCGAAGGTGCACTTCGGTCTGCGCTCCGGACCCGCCGACGACCTGTCCGGCGACACGAACGAACTGTCCGTCGACGGTCCGAACTATGTCCGACCCGCCGTGGGCGGATTCCTCGGCGCCACCGAGGCAACGCGAGAGGTTGCGGAACAGGAATGGCTGCGCAGTCCGCTGCAAACAGCGCTTGCTGTGTTCATCATCTCGGCCCTGATGTTCCGTTCGTTCTCGGTCGCCATCATCCTCATCAGCCTGCTGTTCGTCACCCTGTTCGCGCAATATGGGTTGGGAGGGTACTTTACGTCCGTTGAGAACTGGTCCGGCAACTTGGCGTTTCACCTGCTGGTAACGCTCAGCATCTCAATGGGGCTGGGCGTCGACTACAGCATCTACATGGTGTCGCGGCTACGCGAAGAGATGATCGCCACCGGCAACGACTGGGACAAATCGTTACAGAACACGCTCAATACAACCGGTTCAGCCGTGCTCGTTTCGGTCGTCGTGCTGCTCGGCAGCTTCATACCGCTAGTGTCAACAAGCCTCGCCAACACTTGGGGACTTGGCGTATTTATCGGTGAAGCCCTGATCATTGACGTGGTAACGGCGCTCGCGATCCTGCCGTTGCTCGTTCGCTGGATCAAACCGGCCTACGTGTTCAAGGCGACCTAGGAAAATCCCGGGCTCCGGCGATCCATCGGAGCCCCCGACTTCCGGCCCGGCACAGGGATGTGCGGGCCCCGCCCGGTCATTCCGACCGACGGTGCAGCCGGTTCATCACGGCATCAATCTCCCCGTGAACCAGCGTCTCTACTTCGTCGAGCACAGCGTCGATCGCCTGATCAATCGCCGCACGATCTTCACGTGAGGCCGGCTTCAGCACGTGATCAACGACGGCATCCCGGTGACCTGGATGGCCAATGCCGAGCCGAACGCGCACAAATTCGGCACTTCCGAGCGCCGGGATGATGTCGCGCAGACCGTTGTGCCCGCCATGCCCGCCGCCACGTTTCACACGCACCGTGCCTGCGGGCAGGTCGAGATCGTCATGCGCGACGATGATTTCGTCCGCGGGGATTTTGTAGAACCGGGCAGTCGCCGCCACGCTGCGGCCACTTTGATTGACGTAGGTCTGTGGTTCGAGAATGCGCAGCCGTCGGCCGCCAATGACGGCCTCGGCAATCAGACCATGGAAGCGGGCATCCGCGCGAAGCACGGCGCCGTAGCGGCGCGCGATCTGATCTGCCAGCCAAAACCCGGCGTTATGCCGGGTTTCCGTGTAGCGATTGCCCGGATTGCCCAAGCCAACGATGAGGCTGATCGGCATCCCGGTTACTCAAGGTGAAAAAAAGACCGCGCGGCTTTTCTGCCGCGCGGTCGCGTCTGCGGATCAGTCCTCACCCTTGGCGGGTTCGGCCGCACCCTCGGCGCCCTCGGCCGGAGCCTCGTCATCACCAAGGTCGGTCAGATGTGTCGCGTGCACGCTCGCGACCACCAAATCGGCGTCCTCGCCATGGGCCATCGCGAGAATCTCCACGCCTGCCGGAATCTTCAGGTCAGACAGATGCACGACATCGCCAAGGTTCGCCTGCGAGAGGTCCACCTCGATGTACTCGGGCAGATCCTTCGCCATGCAGGAGACCTCGACATCGATCATGTTGTGCGAGATCTGCCCGCCCGCCTTGACGCCCGGCGCCACATCCTCGCCAAGGAAGTGCAACGGAACATGCATGCGCAGCACCTGCGAGCCACTGGCACGCTGAAAGTCGGCGTGCATCAGGAACGGCTTGGAGGGATGGCGCTGCAGATCCTTCAGCACGGCCTTGTGCACCTTGCCGTCGAGCTTCAGCGACAGAATGTGCGAATAGAAGGCCTCGTTTTCCAGATGATGTGCGAACGTATTGTGCTCGGTCATCAGGTTCAGCGGTGCTTCGTCACCGCCATATAGGATGACCGGAACCATACCCGCGCTACGCAGGCGGCGGCTCGCACCCTTCCCCACGTCTTTGCGCAGTTCAACTTCAACTTCGAATGTCTCTTTCATAACCTCACCTTCAAAGGTGTCTTGAGCGTTACAACCACATCACCCCGCGACCAGGGCGATGCACCCTTCGGGCTCGCAGCCCGCTGTGACCACGCAGTCCGATCAGTCCACGAACAGTGAACTGACCGACTCGTTGTCATACACCCGTCGCATCGTCTCGCCGAGCAGCTCGGCAATCGACAGCTGACGAATCCGATCAATTTCACGCGCCGCATCGCTCAACGGAATCGTGTCGGTGACCACGAGTTCATCGAGCGCAGATGCGCGTATGTTGGCCAGCGCCGGGCCGGACAGCACCGGGTGCGTGCAGTACGCCGCAACCCGCGTTGCGCCATGCTCCTTGAGCGCGGCAGCGGCCTGGCACAGGGTGCCGGCCGTATCCACGAGGTCATCGACCAGCACGCAGCTGCGGCCCTCGACATCGCCGATGATGTTCATGACCTTCGCCTCGTTCGGGCGCGGCCGTCGCTTGTCGATGATCGCCAGATCCGCGCCATCGAGCCGTTTGGCCAGCGCCCGCGCGCGCACCACGCCGCCGACGTCCGGCGATACGACCATCAGATCAGGGTATTTCTGCCGATATACATCACCAAGCAATATCGGCGAGGCATAAACGTTGTCGACCGGCACGTCGAAAAAGCCCTGAATCTGGTCGGCGTGCAGATCCACGGTCAGCACCCGGTCCACGCCAGCCACTCCGATCATCTTCGCGACCAGCTTCGCCGTGATCGGCACCCGGGCCGAACGCGGACGACGGTCCTGGCGCGCATAGCCGAGATACGGAATCACCGCTGTCACGCGACCCGCCGACGAGCGCACCAGCGCATCGACCATCACGAGCATCTCCATCAGGTGCTCGTTGGTCGGGGCACAGGTCGACTGCACGACGAACACGTCGCGGCCGCGGACGTTTTCCTCGATCTCGACCTGGATCTCACCGTCGCTGAAGCGCCCGACATACGCGCGACCAAGCGACAGGTTTAGATACGCAGTCACGGCCTCGGCGAGTGGTCGGTTTGAATTTCCCGCGAATACGATCATGCTCGGTCTCGATCCAGTACGAACAAATCAGCACCACTCGCGACGCTGGGTTCCCCAACCACGCCCCTGCCCTGCGCCCTGCGGGCCGCGCTGCGCGCGTTCAAAATCGCTCCCGGCGATTTTGTCGAACCTGCCAGGTTCTCATCCTCGCGCCGTCAATCTGGCGCCATAAATGGCTGGGGCGCCAGGATTACTCCGGGCTGTCCCTGCCCTGCGCCCTGCGGGCCGCGCTGCGCGCGTTCAAAATCGCTCCCGGCGATTTTGTCGAACCTGCCAGGTTCTCATCCTGGCGCCATAAATGGCTGGGGCGCCAGGATTCGAACCTGGGAATGACGGGATCAAAACCCGTTGCCTTACCACTTGGCGACGCCCCAAACGTCTGGTGCGCTCTGGCGCGACTTATGCCTGATCCAGCCTCGACAGGGTCGCCGAGCGATCGGCGCCCCGCGCAACGAAAGCCGAAACCGGTAGCGGGCACCGGGCCAGCAGCGCGGTGCCCGCCGCATACGACGGACAGGGTGCGTAAACGCTCGATCCCGAGCCCGTAAGCCCACCGTCGGCCGTTTCCGTCGCCAGCCAGTCCAGCAGCACGGAAACCTCGGGGGCCATCCGGCGCACGACGGACTCCAGACCGTTCTCTGGACCAGCGCGAAGAAAGTCGCGCATTTTCAGTGGTTTGGCGTCACGTGTCAATTGCGGATCGGCGAACACCGCGCCGGTCGACACCGCAACGGCCGGGGTAAATACGGCGAACCAGCGCGCCGCAAGGCGGACCGGCCGGAGCTGTTCGCCGACCCCCTCGGCAAACGCGCTGCACCCGCGCACGAACACCGGCACATCGGCGCCGAGTCCGAGTCC
Organism: Chromatiales bacterium; assembly: GCA_020445605.1. Taxonomy (NCBI): domain Bacteria; kingdom Pseudomonadati; phylum Pseudomonadota; class Gammaproteobacteria; order Chromatiales; species Chromatiales bacterium. The sequence continues at coordinate 39,070 of JAGRGH010000052.1, read as the reverse complement.
GATCTGCGCGAGTTCGTCAATTTCGAGCCCGAGGTTCCAGAGCCGGTTCAGCGCAAGCAGAACCGTCGCGGCGTTCGAGCTCCCGCCACCGAGGCCGCCGCCAAGCGGGATGCGCTTGACCCGCCCGATGCGCACGCCGGTCGCCACGCCCGCGTGACTGGCAAGCCGGCGCGCGGCACGAACGCAGAGGTCATCGATCGCAGAGACGCCGGCCAGGGTCGGTTCAACGCTGATCGCCCCGGACTCGGCAGGCCAAAACCGCAGGCTGTCACCGAAATCGAGCAGCTGAAAGACGGTCTGGAGAAGGTGGTAGCCATCGGACCGGCGGCCGACGACGCGCAGCCCGAGATTGAGTTTCGCGGGTGCGGGCCAGACCGACGGGTCGTCCCAGTCCGACGGGCGCATCGGCGGGTCGATACGGCGCGGATCAGCGCGCGTGACGATCGATCACGCGCAGCAGGATCTCGCTGTCGGGCTCGACCGACAGGGCCTCGTTCCAGACAGTGCGCGCCCGATCACGTGCGCCGGTCGCCCACAGCACCTCACCCAGGTGTGCCGCAATCTCGCTGTCCTGCAACAACGCGTGCGCGCGCGAGATGTATTCGAGCGCGACATCCAGTCGTCCGAGGCGATACTGCACCCAGCCCATGGAGTCGAGGATCGCCGCATTGTTCGGTTCGAGTTCGAGCGCCTTGCGGATGTAACCCTCGGCCTCGCCGAGCCGGTCGGTCCGATCCGCCAGCGTGTAGCCCAGGGCGTTGAGCGCATCGACGTGCGTCGGCTCGCGCGCAAGCAGGGTGCGCAGATCACGTTCGAGCAGGTCCACGCGGTCGATTCTGACCGCGTACAGCGCACGCGCATACAGCAGGTCGTTGCTGTCGGGCTTCGCCTCGACCGCCCGGTCCAGCACCGCATAGCCTTCGAGCTTCGCGCCCGCACTGAAGTGGGCGTCGCTCTCCGCGACGGCAATGCGGGCGATTTCCGCAGCGCGCGTTTCGCGCAGTATCCCGAAGATCGAACGTGCGGCATCGAGCCTGCCGAGACGCGCCTCGATGCCGGCGGACAACAGCCGCGCCTCGAAGCCAAGCTCACCGCTCTGCACGTTGTTGTAGAGCGCCAGCGCCTTCTCCCACTGCTGGCGTGATTCCGCGATGCGACCCAGGTAGTAGTCGGCATCCTCGCCACGGGTCCGATTGTTGCGCAGCGACTCAAACAGCGGTTCGGCGTCCTCATACCGGCGCAGCTGATAGCCAATCACCGCAAGCCCGTAGACGAGATCCGGCTGACCGGGCTGCAGCCGGTTGAGATTCTGGAACTGATCGAAGGCCTCGGGCAGACGTCCGGCCTTGACCAGTGCCTGCGCATAGCTGACGAGAACGACCCGATCCTCCGGTGCACTGGCCGCCGCGCGGGCGAAGGCAGCCACGGCGTCATCGGTGCGCTCTGCCGCCAGCAGCGCGCTGCCGAGCACGACCGCGGCGCGCGTCATCGTCGGGTCCAGCGTCAGCGCGCGCTCGGCCTCGGCAATCGCATCGGCATGCTCGCGCGCCGCCAGCGCGACGACCGCCACCGCCTGATGGGCGTTTGCGCTGTCCGGGCCCGAACCGGCGATTTCGCGCATGAGCGCCACGGCCTGGGGCGAGGCTGATTCCTTCGCCAGCAACGCGGCGATCTGCAACAAACGCTCCTCGCGCTTGGCGGCATCGCCCTGCTCCAAGAACCGCAGGAAATGCTCACGTGCCTGTTCAGGCAACCCCGCGCGCAACGACAGCAGGCCCGCCAGTGACTGCGCCTCGCCGTCAGCCGGCGCCAGCGTCACCCACAGCCGCGTCGCCTCCAGCGCTGCTTCGGAATCGTCGCGAAACAGTGCGACGCGCGCGGCGTGCCGGGCCAGTTCCGCGGAGCGCGCGATACGCGCGGCGTACAGGTAATGCTCGCCCGCCTGGGCGAGATCGCCACGCTGCGCCGAGAGCTCGGCGATCAGCACGGCTTCGACGATGTCCGGCGTAAGCCCCGTGGGTTCGGGCGCCGTCGCGGTGCCCGCGTCCTGCGATTCGCCCTGCGGACCGGCTCCCTGAGTTGCGCACCCGCCAGCGAACAGGACGGCGATCAGCGCGGGAACCGCGAACCAGCGCGACGACTGCATCGATTGACTCATGTCCGCAAATATACCCCGAAATTCGACCCTGCCGTGCCGGCCGACACGTGGCCGGCGGCAGGCCCGCACGTCTGCGTCGACCGCGTGGCGAACGGACGGTTCCCGGCCCGCCCCCGTGACTCGCGCACTGAGACCGGTCGCACCCGCCCAAGGAAAACCGACGCGAGTCCGCACGGCGCTATAATTTCGGGTCGACCGAATTGCACCAGCGCCGGTGGCGCCGGCCCATACCAGTTGTCTTTCACCGAGCAGTACCGGATGTCGATTCTGACCGTCGGCCTGAACCATGCGACCGCGCCGGTGCAGCTGCGCGAGCAGGTCAGCATTCCGAACGAGCGCATCCCGGTCGTGCTCAGCGAACTGCGCGCCGTCGGCGGTGTACACGAATCGGCCGTGCTGTCGACCTGCAACCGGACCGAGCTGTACTGCGCCGGCGACGGCCTCGACGCGGCCCGCGTGGTCACGCGCTGGAGCGAGATCTCGGCGATTCCGCGCGATCGTCTGCAGCCGTCGCTCTACGAATTGTGGGATCGCGATGCCGTGCAGCATCTGCTGCGGGTCGCCAGCGGCCTGGATTCCATGGTGCTCGGCGAGCCGCAGATCCTCGGCCAGATCAAGCTCGCCTATCAGAACGCGCGCGAATCCGGCAACGTGGGCCGACTGCTCGAACGCCTGTTCCAGCACACCTTCGCGGTCGCCAAGCAGGTCCGTACCGACACCGGTATCGGCGTGAACTCACTGTCGGTCGCGGCGGCCGCCGTACAGCTGGCCAAGCGCATCTTCGCCGACCTCGCCGACCATTCGGTGCTGTTGATCGGCGCTGGTGACACCATCGAAACCGCGGCGCGTCACCTGTATGACTGCGGCGCACGCAAGCTCACCGTCGCGAACCGCACCGTCGCGCGCGCGGAATCGCTGGCGACACGCTTCCGCGGCAAACCCATTTCACTGACCGACATCCCCGCGCATCTCGCCGGCGCGGACATCATCATTTCGTCGACCGCCAGCCCGCTGCCGATCCTTGGCAAGGGTGCGATCGAACGCGCGCTGACCGCGCGCAAGCACCGGCCCATGTTCATCGTCGACCTCGCCGTGCCGCGCGACGTCGAACCCGAGGTCGCGAACCTCGACGACGTATACCTCTACAGCGTCGATGACCTGCAGGCCGTCGTTGCCGACAACCTGCAGTCGCGCCAGGACGCGGCACGCCAGGCCGACGCCGTCATCATCGGGCACGTCGAGGCGTTCACCGAATGGCAGCGTTCGCTGGAAGCAGTCAGTCCGATCACGGAGCTGCGCGATCGCGCGGCCGAGGTCGGCGCCGAATTGACTGAACAGGCCCTGCGCCAGCTTGCGGCCGGCGGCGATCCGGCCAAGGTCGTGCGCCGGCTTGCGCACCGGCTTTCCAACCGGCTGCTGCACCAGCCGACCGTGGCACTGCGACGCGCTGCCGCCGACGGTGATGTCGAGGCACTGCGCGCCGCACGTCGGGTCCTGGGACTCGACAGCAAAGAAAACTAACCCGTGGACCCCGCCATCGAACGGCGGCTCGAGCAACTGCTCGAGCGGCACGAGGAACTGTCGGCCCTGCTCGCCGAGCCGGACACCGCCGCCGCGCCCGATCGCCTGCGCGACCTGAGCCGCGAATACGCCAGACTCGACCCGCTCGCGCGCACCTGGCAGGAATTCGCCGCAAACGACAGACGCCTGCGCGCTGCCCGCGAGATGGTCGACGACAGCGACCCCGAGCTGCGCGCGCTGGCCCGCGACGAGGTCGAGCGCGAGACCGAGGCCCGCGCATCGCTCGAAGAACAGCTCGAGGCCCTGCTCGTACCCGAAGACCCGGAAGACGCCCAGCCCGCCTGGCTCGAAATCCGCGCCGGCACCGGCGGCGCCGAGGCCGGACTGTTCGCCGCCGACCTGCTGCGCATGTATCTGCGCTATGCCGAGCGCCGCGGCTGGCAGGCCGAGATCACCTCCGGCAGCCCCGGCGAACTCGGCGGTTACAAGGAAGTCATCGCGCGCATCGAGGGCGACGGCGTCTACGGCCGACTGAAGTTCGAATCGGGCGCGCATCGCGTCCAGCGCGTGCCCGAGACGGAATCGCAGGGCCGCATTCATACCTCGGCCTGCACGGTCGCCGTACTGCCCGAGATCGACGAGATCGAGGCGATCGATCTGGACGCCCGCGATCTGCGCATCGACACCTACCGTGCATCCGGCGCCGGCGGGCAGCACGTGAACAAGACCGACTCGGCCGTGCGCATCACGCACCTGCCGAGCGGCATCGTCGTGGAGTGTCAGGACGAGCGCTCGCAGCACAAGAACCGCTCGCGGGCGATGTCCCTGCTGAAGGCGCGCCTGCTCGACTCCGCGCGCAGCGCCCAGCGCGACGAGCGCGACGCCACGCGCCGCACGCTGGTCGGCTCCGGCGACCGCTCCGAGCGCATCCGCACCTACAACTTTCCGCAGGGCAGGCTCACCGACCACCGCATCAATCTGACGCTGTACCGGCTCGAAGAGATTCTCGAAGGCGATCTGGATCCGGTGCTCGATCCACTGGCGCGGCACGACCACGCCGAACGCCTCGCCGAGCTGCGCGGGTAGCCGGCTGTTGAATTTTTTCCCGCAACCGCCTGCTTGCGCGAGACAGGAAGGTCTCGCCCAAGATTCAAGCACGCGCGTGCCCGAATTTCGTAAGCAACCGAAAACCGCACCTTTCGGTCGCGACATTGAAAAGGCCCCGGATGGGTCTTTTTCAATCTTCTTTTAGGCCGCCATGCTGGTCAATGTACTGGTATTCCTCGCGGGACTCGCCGCGCTGGTGTTCGGAGCGGATCGCTTCATAGCGGGCGCCTCCAACCTGGCCCGGCACATGGGTGTCACGCCACTGCTGATCGGCATGACGGTGGTCGGGATCGGCACCTCTGCGCCCGAGCTGCTGGTTTCCACGCTCGCCGCGATCGACGGCAAGGCGGGCCTCGCCATCGGCAATGCCGTCGGCTCGAACATCGCGAACATCGGGCTGATCCTCGGCGCGACCGCGCTGATCCGGCCGCTGGGCGTGCGCTCGACGATCCTCATGCGGGAGTACCCCGTTTTGCTGATCACCACGGTGCTGACCGGCTGGCTCCTGTTCGACGGCAGCCTCGACCGGTTCGACGGCGCGGTCCTCATCACCGGCCTGGTCCTCGCAACGCTATGGCTGATCCGGCTGGCGCGGCTCGACGGCGGCGGCGACGCACTCGAGGCGGAGTTCAGTGCCGAACTGGGCGAACCGATCGCACTGGGACCAGCACTGGTGCATCTCGCAATCGGCCTCGCCCTGCTGCTGGGCGGTGCGCGCGCGATGGTCTGGGCGGCGGTCGGGATCGCGCAGTCGCTCGGGGTCTCCGATCTGGTCATCGGTTTGACCATCGTCGCCGTCGGCACCAGCCTGCCGGAACTCGCGGCCTCGGTCGTCAGCGCCCTGCGCGGCGAACATGACATTGCGATCGGCAACGTCATCGGGTCCAATATCTACAATCTGCTGGCCGTGCTGGCCGTGCCCGCCGTTCTGGCGCCGGGCGCCGTCAGCGCAGACGTGGTGTGGCGGGACTATCCCGTCATGCTCGCGTTCACCGTCGTGCTGTGGCTGGTCGCCCGCGCCTGGGGCGCGCGACCGGGCGGCATCAACCGGATCGAAGGGGTCGTCTTGCTCTTGTCTGTCATCGCCTATCAGGGGTTCTTGTTCTGGCAGGTGCCGGCATGAATGTACCCAAACGCGCCAGCCAGCCCGACGATACCGCGCGCCTGATCGAACTCGGGCTCGCCGTGATCCGCACGGAAGCCGGGGCCATCCGCGCCCTGGAAGCGCGCATCGACGCGGACTTCGCGCAGGCCTGTCGCATCCTGCTGGACTGCACGGGCCGTATCGTCGTGACGGGCATGGGCAAGTCCGGCCACATCGGCGGCAAGATCGCAGCGACGCTCGCGTCCACCGGCAGTCCGGCGTTCTTCGTGCATCCGGGCGAGGCCAGTCATGGCGACCTCGGCATGATCACGGCCCACGATGCAGTCCTGGCGCTGTCGAACTCCGGCGAAACCTCCGAGCTGGTCACGATCCTGCCGCTGATCCGGCGCCTCGGGGTGCCGCTGATCGCACTGACCGGCAACCGCCAGTCCACGCTCGCGCGCATGGCCGACGTGCATATCGATGTCTCGGTGGAGACCGAGGCCTGCCCGCTGAATCTCGCGCCGACCTCGTCTACGACCGCCGCGCTTGCGATGGGCGATGCGCTTGCCATCTCGCTGCTCGAGGCGCGCGGCTTCACCGCCGAGGACTTCGCGCGCTCGCATCCGGGCGGCGCACTGGGCCGGCGCCTGCTGCTGATGATCGACGACCTCATGCACACCGGCGAGCGGGTGCCGCGCGTCATGAAGGACGCGCCGCTGCCGGCCGCGCTGATGGAAATGACGAAGAAGGGCCTCGGCATGACCGCCGTCGTGGACGACGCGGGCCATGTCGTCGGCGTGTTTACCGACGGCGACCTGCGCCGCGTGCTGGATCGCGCGATCGACATCCACGCGACGACCATCGGCGCGGTCATGACGCATGGCGCGAAGTCGATCCACCCCGGCACGCTCGCGGCCGAGGCGCTGAAGATCATGGAAGAGCACAAGATCAACGGCCTGCTCGTACTCGATGACAACGAACAGCTGATCGGCGCCCTGAACATGCACGACCTGCTGCGCGCGGGCGTGGTCTGATCATCATGCGCGATATCATCGAACGCGCACGCGCGATCCGCATGGTGATCTTCGATGTCGACGGCGTGCTGACCGACGGCAGTCTGTTCCTCGGCGACGACGGCCAGGAATACAAGGCGTTCTATTCACGCGACGGACACGGCATGAAGATGCTGCAAGCCTCCGGCGTCAGCATCGGCGTGATCACCGGCCGCAGCTCCGAAGTCGTGCGCATCCGCATGCAGAGCCTGGGTGTCGAACACGTCTATCAGGGACGCCTGGACAAACTGCCGGCCTACAACGAGCTACGCGAACGCACGGGGTTTGCCGACCACGAGGTCGCCTATGTCGGCGACGACGTCATGGACCTGCCCGTGATGCGCGTCGTCGGGCTCGCGATCGCGGTCGGCGACGCGCACCCGCTCGTGCGCACGCACGCGCACTGGCTGGCGCCGTCGCCCGGCGGACGCGGTGCGGCACGCGACGTGTGCGAACTTATCATGGAAGCCCAGGGCACGCTCGATGCGGCGCTGGCGCATTACCTTTGACGTGGCCGCGGATGCGCCTTCAACCGCCCCGCCTTCGAGTGCCCGGCCTGCCGCTGATTCTTCTGGTACTGGCCGTCGCGGTGAGCGCGTGGCTCGCCGGCACCCTGCGTGATGACGACCGGCGCGCCACAAGCGACTCCAATCGCCCCGACTACATCGCCACGTCGCTCGACGCGATCACCATGGATCCCCAGGGCCGGCCCAAATACCGCCTGCAAGCCAGCACGCTTGCGCACTACCCCAGCGACAACAGCACCCGGCTGTTCCGGCCACGACTGCGCATCCACGACGAGCCGCGCCCGGCCTGGGACCTGCACGCAGAACGCGCATGGGTGTCGGCCGACGGCAACGAGGTGCTGCTCGACGAAAACGTGCGCCTGCGCAGGCCCGGCGCCACGGGCAGCGAACCGATGCGCGTAGACACCAGTCAACTGCGTGTGCAACCACGCAACCACTACGCCGAAACCGATCGCCATGTCACGCTGGCCAGCGGCTCGTCCACGCTCGAGGGCATGGGCATGAAAAGCTGGTTCGGCGAGGACGGTGTGCGACTGCAACTGCAAGCCGAGGTCAAGGGAAAACATGTCATCCAGTAATTCGATTCCAGCCGTGCTGCTGCTTCTTGCCGCGAGCCTCGTCACACCGCAGGCACAGGCCCGCGCCGACGACACGAAACAGCCGATCGAACTCGCCGCCGACAGCGCCGAGATCGACGACAAGACGAAAGTCAGCGTCTACCGCGGCAATGTCGTGCTCAAACAGGGTTCCATCCGCATCGAGGCCGATCGGCTGGAGGTGCACGGTGCGCGCGGCGAGACCGACCGCATCATCGCGACCGGCAACCCCGTGACCTTCTACCAGGAGCCCGACAAGGGCGTGCCATACCGCGGACGTGCGCAGCGCGCCGAGTTCGATCGCAACAGCGATATTCTGACGCTGATCGACCAGGCCGTGATCACGCAGGGCGACACGCGCATGGCGAGCGACCGCATTGCCTATGACCGCGGCAAGGCCACGCTGAAGGCCGGCGCAAGCGCGGAAGGCAAAAACCGCGTGCAGATCACGCTGCCGGCGCGCACCGCGGCAGACGCCACCAAGCCCTAAGCGACCGCGCGATGCCCATGCTCGAGGCCGCCGGCCTCGCGAAACGCTATGGCGGCCGTGTCATCGTCGACGATGTCGCGCTCGAGGTCGGTGCCGGCGAGGTCGTCGGCCTGCTCGGCCCGAACGGCGCCGGCAAGACCACCTGCTTCTACATCATCGTCGGACTGATCGGCGCCGACGCCGGCAGCGTGCGCCTCGACGGGGTCGACATCACCGATCTGCCGATGCACGCCCGCGCGCAACTGGGCCTTGGCTACCTGCCGCAGGAGGCCTCGGTGTTTCGCGGGCTGAGCGTCGCCGACAACGTGCGCGCCATCGTGCAGACGCGCCCGCGCCAGACCCGCGCGATGGTCGAGCGGCGCACCCTCTCGCTGCTCGAGCAGTTCAACATCGCGCATCTGGCCGAGCAGCGCGCGACGAGCCTGTCCGGTGGCGAGCGCCGCCGGCTGGAGATCGCCCGTGCCCTGGCCAGCGAGCCGCGGGTCATGCTGCTCGACGAGCCGTTTGCCGGCATCGACCCGATCGCCGTCGGCGACATCCGCGATCTGGTCCGGCACCTGACCGATCGCGGCATCGGCGTGCTGATCACCGATCACAACGTGCGCGAGACGCTGGGCATCTGCGAGCGGGCCTACATCATCTCGGGCGGCAGCGTGATCGCCAACGGCGAACCCCAGGCGATCCTCGCGGACCCGACCGTACGCAAGGTCTACCTCGGCGAGGCGTTCCGGATGTAATCTGCACAGCCACCCGGGAAATTCGGTACAACTTGCTGATTTATATATGGTTTTAATTTGAAAACCGGGGCAAGCGCGGTCCCGCGCCAGCGCCCGGCCCGGCGCGGAAACAATCGCAAACCGGGCAGGTTGCGCTAGTATTACAAGCACCCTTCGCGATCCCGCGCTGGCCATTTCGAGCGCCGTACGAGTCCATCTGGCCCTGCATGAAACAGTCGCTACAACTTCGCATCGGCCAGCAGCTGACGATCACCCCGCAGCTGCAACAGGCCATCCGCATGTTGCAGCTGTCGACGCTTGAACTGTCGACCGAAATCCAGCAGGTACTCGAAACCAACCCGATGCTGGAACTCGACGAATTCGAGTCCGGCGACGAGCCCGCGCACGATGAGCCGGACGGCCGGGACGGCCCGGACGAGGTCGAGTTCTCCGCCCCCGACGACGCCCCCACGGACGCGCGTGAGGAGATGCGCGAGGACATCCCGGACGAGCTGCCCGTCGACAGCGTCTGGGACGATGTCTACGAGGCATCGCTCGGCGGTCAGGGCGGCGAATCGGAACGTGCCGTCCCCGAGGATTATCTGGCGCGTTCGGCGGCGACCCAGACGCTGCACGACTACCTGTACTGGCAGCTCAACCTGGCACCGTTCAGTGCCCGCGACCGGGCCATCGCCCAAGCGCTGATCGATGGCATCAATGACGATGGCTACCTCGAGTCCCCGCTCGACGACATCGCGCTGTCCGTGGATGTCAGCGCGGACGACCCGATCGAACCCGATGAAGTCGCGGCCGTGCTCAAGCGCGTGCAGGCATTCGACCCGGCGGGTGTCGGTGCACGCGATCTGCGCGAGTGCCTGCTGCTGCAGCTTCGCCAGCTGTCACCAGAGACCCACAGTCTCGCACTGGCGCTGACGCTGGTCGAAGATCATCTCGACGAACTGCCGCGCCAGCGTGCGCAGACCATCGCCCAGCGACTCGGCGCGAGCGACGAGGAATTCGACCGTGCCATTGCACTGATTCGTGCACAGAACCCGCGCCCCGGCAGCACGTTTGCCGCTGCATCCATCGAGTACATCGTGCCGGACGTCATCGTGCGTCGCTCCGAACACGGCTGGCGCGTCGAGCTCAACAACGAGACGATGCCGAAGCTTCGCATCAACCGCTTCTACCAGGGTCTGGTGCGCCGCAACGGCAACGCCGACGACGCCTCCTACCTGCGCGACCGCCTGCAGGAGGCACGCTGGTTTCTGAAAAGCCTTGCCAGTCGCAACGAGACACTGCTGCGCGTGGCCTCGGCCATCGTCGAGCACCAGCGCGAGTTCCTCGAACGCGGCGACGAGGCCATGCGACCGCTGGTGCTGCGCGAGATTGCCGACTCGCTGAGCCTGCACGAATCCACCGTTTCGCGCGTGACGATGCGCAAGTACATGCATACGCCGCGCGGCGTCTATGAGCTCAAGTATTTCTTTTCGAGTCACGTCACCTCGGAAAACGGCGAGACCCATTCGGCCACCGCCGTGCGCGCGCTGATTCGTCAACTCGTGTCGGAAGAGCCGCCGGCCAAACCGTTGAGCGACAATCGCATCGCCGTCTTGTTGTCCAACCGTGGCGTTGAGGTCGCGCGTCGCACCGTTGCCAAGTATCGCGAGGCCATGGCCATACCACCGTCGAATGAACGCAAGCGACTTGCCTGAGGAAGCCCTGATCGATCCGTCGCGGATTGCCAGGGCGGCAACACTTCCCTGTGCTGCGGGCAACCCTGACTCGCCCAGAGTTGCCCCCGGCTTTGCATCGCGCGAGCCGTCGCATCGTCCGCCCCGGACCGAACGATGGCCCGGGCACGGCTGTTTCGATCGAGTCCAATCCCTGTCAGCATCCATGCTGACGTTATCCAGGAGTACATCCATGCAGATTTCAGTCTCCGGCCATCATGTCGACGTCACCGATGCGCTGCGCAGCTATGTGCTGAGCAAGTTTGAACGCATCGAGCGTCACTTCGATCGCACGACGGACACTCATGTCATCCTGTCCGTCGAAAAGCTCGATCAGAAGGCCGAAGCCACTGTGCATGTGCAGGGCGCGAACGTGTTTGCCGACGCGGTGCACACCGACATGTACGCCGCCATCGACGGACTCGTGGACAAGCTCGACCGGCAGATCAAGAAACTCAAGGAAAAACGCTCGGCGCATCACAACGAGCATTCGATCCGCCGCGCGGAACCCCAGGTCTGACGCCAACCCGGGAGCCGCTCCAGAGACCAGAACATGGCAGATCCTGCACAACTGCTCGCGCCTTCGCGCATCGAATGTGGAGCGGCGCAATCGAGTCGCAAACGCGTACTCGAACGACTCGGCGAACTGCTGGATGTCGAAGCCGACGAGGCCGCCGCCAGTGCCTACGAGTGCCTGCTGAGCCGTGAACGGCTCGGCAGCACCGGCATCGGACACGGCGTGGCGATTCCGCACGGGCGCTCGACCAGTCTGACCGAGGCGCGCGCCGCACTGCTCACACTCAGCGAGGGCGTCGACTACGACGCGATCGACGGCCAGCCCGTCGATGTGTTCTACGCACTGCTGGTGCCCGCCGACGCCGCCGAGGCACATCTGGAGACCCTGGCCACGCTCGCGCAGATGTTCTCCGACGACCGTTTCACCAAGGCCCTGCGCGAGGCACCGGACGCCACCGCCGCCGAGCGACTGTTCATGGAATGGTCACCGTACCGACAGTCGGCCTGAGCGGCGAATACCGGGTGGCCGACCTCGTCGAGGCGGCCACCATCGACGCGCCACTGGCGCTGACCGGTAACGCCTCACAGGCCGCCGTGCCGCTGTTTGCGGCGCGTCAGGATGTGACCGATGGCGTATTGCTCAGCGGCCTCTACGACGGGGTGCATGGCTATCGCGTGGCGGTGCTGGGTCGCGAGGAATTGCGCCGGGTGGGTGAGTCGCTTTCCCGGAACGACGAGGCATGGCTGCCGACCGGCACCCGCGCGCTGGTGCTGGGCGATCACCTCGAACCACAGCCCGCACTGCGCAAGGCCGTCGCGGCGCGCAGGATCGCACTGTTGCGCTCCCCGCTGCCCGCGGTCGCCCTGGTGCGTCGCCTGCAAACCGTGCTGCTTCGCGCGCTGCATGGCCGCGTCACCGTGCACGGTGTGTTCATGGAGGTCACGGGCACGGGCGTACTGCTGACCGGGCCGCCCGCCATCGGCAAGAGCGAACTCGCACTCGAACTGCTCAACCGCGGTCATCGCCTGATTGCCGACGACGCGCCCGAGTTCGAACTCGAGGACGACCAGGTCGTACGCGGGTTCTGCCCGCCGCTGCTGCGCGATTTCCTCGAGGTGCGTGGACTCGGGCTACTGAACGTTCGCGCGATGTTCGGGGACACGGCCCTGAAGCCCAGCAAGAACCTGCGTCTGGTGCTGGACCTGCGCCCGCTCGCCGAATACATCGCCGACGACGGTGACCGGCTGCGCGGCGCACGCACGGCGCGTACCATCCTCGGCGTGGACCTGCCGCAGATCACCCTGCCCGTCGCACCGGGACGCAACCTGGCCGTGCTGGTGGAGGCGGCCGTGCGCAATCATCTGCTGGAACGCAGCGGTTACGACGCGGCCGGCGACTTCATCGCCCGCCAGTCCGCGGCCATAGAGAACACCTAGAGCCGTTTCCCGCCATGCGGCTCGTCATCGTCAGTGGCCAGTCCGGCGCCGGCAAGAGTGTCGCCCTCGCGGCGCTCGAGGACGGCGGCTATTACTGCATCGACAACCTGCCGGTCGCGCTGCTCGAGACCACGGCGCGACACCTGAGCGAGTCCGACGGACTGACCGAACGCCGGGCCGCGATCGCCATCGACGCCCGCAATCCGCACCAGAGCCTGGCGCAGGTGCCCGATGCAATCCGCCACCTGCGCGAGGCCGGCGTGGACACGCGCATCGTGTTCCTGCAGGCCGAGACTTCGACCCTGCTCACAAGGTTTTCCGAGACGCGCCGCCGCCACCCGCTCTCGCGCAGCGAGATGTCGCTGGCCGAGGCGATCCGTCGCGAGGCCCTGCTGCTGGAGCCGTTCTCGACGAACGCGGACCTGCGCATCGACACCACCCGCATGCATGTGCACGCGCTGCGTGAGCTGATCCAGTCACGGCTCGTCGAGCACGACTCGGGCCTGTCGCTGCTGTTGCAGTCGTTCGGCTTCAAGCACGGCTGCCCGCAGGACTCGGACTTCGTGTTCGACGTGCGCTGCCTGCCGAATCCGCACTGGCACCCCGAACTGCGCGCGCTGACCGGCCGCGATGCCGCCGTCGGCGCGTTTCTGGAGGCCGACCCCGAGGTCGAACGCATGTTCGGCGACATCAGCGGTTTTCTGGATCGCTGGCTGCCGTGCATGCGCTCCGACGCCCGCAGCTACCTGACGATTTCGCTCGGCTGCACCGGCGGTCAGCATCGCTCGGTGTACATGATCGAGCGCCTTGCCGCATACTTCCGCGATCACTCGGTACCGGTCCTGGTTCGTCACCGCGAACTCCTATGAGCGTTGCTCTGATCGTCGTCACCCACGGCGGCATTGGCCGTGAGCTGGTCGAGGCTGCGCGTGTCATCATGGGCGACCTGCCGCTGCCGACCGCGATGATCGGCGTCGGCCAGGACTCGACCCTGAACGACGCGACCGACTCGATCCGCGCCGAGATCGAGCGCCTCGAATCCGACGCCGGCACGCTGGTCCTGTGCGACCTGATCGGCGCGACCCCCTGCAACGCCGCCTGCCATGCCGTGACCGGGCGCCATGCCCGCGTGATCGCCGGCCTGAACCTGCCGATGCTGCTGCGCGCGTACAACTACCCTTCCGCGCCACTGGAGACCCTCGCCGCACGCTGCAGCGACAGCGCGGTGGCGCCCATCGCGGGCCATGGCTGCTGAAGGCGCGGCGCCGGTCGCCGCCGAATTCGAGATCATCAACCGGCTGGGCCTGCATGCGCGCGCCGCCGCGAAGCTGGTGCGCCTGGCCATGAAGTTCGAAGCCACGATCGAGATCACCCGCAACGGCCGGCGCGTGAACGCCAAGAGCATCATGGGTGTGATGATGCTGGCGGCCAGCTGCGGCGGCACCGTGGAGGTATCCGCCGACGGCCACGATGCCGACTCGGCCCTGGACGCCATCGGCCTTCTGATCGACGAACGCTTCGGCGAAGCCGCCTGATCGGTCCGCGCATGGCGAGGGCATAAAGCCCACGATTCAGGCATCGCCAAAGCGGTTTCCACGCGCGTAGCGCTCTGAAGACCTGCTGATAACAATCCTCCGGGCCGCTACCAACCGGCCGCAAATCGCCCATCGGGGCCAGGGCGATCTTGCTACACTGCGCGCCACGTCGCGCTACCCCGCCAACCTCCCTCGCCACGGTCGCGGCCGCGCGCAAATTCTGGTCAGGTTCCAGCGCGTATGTCCGACTCCGACGACAAGCCACTGCGCATTTCACGCCTGCAATCGCTGTTGCGGGCGCTCGACGAGCAGTCGCTGCAGAACGTGCCGCGGCTGGTCAATTCGCTGCATCCGGGCGAGATCGCGCACCTGCTCGAGTCGCTGCCGCCCGCGCAGCGTGAAGTCGTCTGGGATCTCGTCGACCCGTCGCTGGACGGTGAAGTCCTCGTCAATCTTAACGAAGAGGTCCGCTACGGCCTCATCGAAAAGATGGACACCGCCGAACTCGTTTCGGCGACCGCCGGCCTCGACACCGACGACCTCGTCGACCTGCTCCAGGACCTGCCCGGCGCGCTCACCGACCGCGTCCTCGCGTCCATGGACCTGCAGGACCGCCAGCGCATCGAGTCCGTGCTGTCGTTCGCCGAGGACACCGCCGGCGGGCTCATGGACCCGAACGTGGTCACCGTGCGCCCGGAACTCACCATCCAGGTCGTGCTGCGGTATCTGCGCGTGCGCGGCGATCTGCCGCCACATACCGACGCCCTGTATGTCGTCAACCGCGACGGCCGCTATCTGGGGCTGCTGCCGCTGACCGTGCTGCTGACCTCCCCGGCCGACCAGACCGTTGCGGAGATCATGTCGCTGGACGTCGACGCCATTCCGGTCGACCAGACCGCGCGCGAGGTCGTCTCCACGTTCGAACGCAAAGACTATGTCTCGGCCCCGGTCATCGGCGCCGACCAGCGCCTGCTCGGACGCATCACGGTCGACGACGTCGTCGACGAGATCCGCGACGAGGCCGACCGCAGCCTGCTGGCGCGCGCGGGCCTGAGCGAAGAGGAAGACCTGTTCGCGCCGATCCTCGCCAGCAGCCTGCGGCGCGCGCTGTGGCTCGGCATCAACCTGCTGACCGCGCTGCTCGCGGCCTGGGTCATCGGGCTGTTCGAGGCAACGATCGCCGAGGTCGTGGCCCTCGCCGTGCTGATGCCCATCGTCGCAAGCATGGGCGGCATCGCCGGGGGACAGACCGTCGCGGTGGTCATCCGCGGCCTCGCGCTCGGGCACATCTCGGCGCGCAACGCGCGCGCGCTGGTGGTGCGGGAAACGGCGATCGGTCTTCTGAACGGACTGCTGTGGTCGGCGGTCGTCGGACTGATCGCAGGGCTGTGGTTCGGCAATGCGTCGATCGGCTATGTGATCACCGCAGCGATGATCATCAACCTGATCGCGGCGGCGTTTTCCGGTGCCGTCGTGCCGCTGGTGCTGCAACGCATTGGCATCGATCCCGCGCTCGCCGGCAATGTCGTTTTGACGACGATCACCGATGTCGTCGGATTCTTCGCGTTCCTCGGCCTGGCGACAGTGTTTCTGTTGTGAGCATCCGCACGCCCGAGCGCACACCACCAGTGGCCGCCAGCCCAGAGCCAACGCAGTTCGAAGTCTTTGAACCGCTCGCCGAATCTGCACCCGTCATGTGGCGCGAGGCGCAGCATCTGTGCAGCGACCACTGCCGTGCCTACCACGGCGTCTGGCAATACCTGCTGCTGCTCGATGTCATCCGTGGCCTGCGCAGCGATCGCGCGTTTCTGATTCAGACCCTGCGCGAACGGTTGCGCAGCGAACGCATCGAGCGCGTCCTGGTCTCGGGTACGGCGGACTACGCAATGCCGGCCTGCGTGCTGGCAGCGGCGCGGCTGGAAAACCAGTCGCCCAGCATTACCGTGGTCGATCGCTGCGCGACACCACTCGCGATCAGTGACTGGTACGCACGACAGGTATCCGCGGACTTCGAAACGGTGCAAAGCGACATCCTCGAGTATCGCGGCGCGGCGCCGTTCGATCTCATCTGCACGCACTCGTTCATCGCACGATTTGAACCCGAAGTGCGCAACCGGCTGTTGTGTCACTGGCGCGATCTGCTGCGCCCCGGCGGCTGGGTGCTCACCAGTCACCGTGCACGCCCCGGCCTGGACGCCGAACGGGTCCGCTACGACGACGCCACCATCGAGCGGTTCGTGGCATCGGTGCGCACGGCCGC
The DNA here is from genome assembly GCA_020445605.1 of Chromatiales bacterium. Taxonomy (NCBI): domain Bacteria; kingdom Pseudomonadati; phylum Pseudomonadota; class Gammaproteobacteria; order Chromatiales; species Chromatiales bacterium. The sequence continues at coordinate 22,335 of JAGRGH010000052.1, read as the reverse complement.
GGACAACTTTGCCGCCCCGCTCGGGGTGTCCCGCGAAGACCTGCTGCGTGAGGCGCGAAAGTATGCGCAGGCGAAGTCGAACTTCAACCTCCGGTCCGGCGACGAAGTCGCGGCACACTTCACACACAACGGCTTCGAGATCGTTGCGCGCGATGAACTCGTGTCGAATTCGATGACCGGCGATCATCCACCCGTGCAGGCTTCCAGCGGCAGTTACCGCGTGCGCCTGCTGGCGAGGCGCATTTAGTGTTCAAACTTCTGTTCCGGCGCGGCCTGATCGCGCTCTGCATGATCCTGTCCGCGACCGCGAACGCCGACGAACCGTTCTACCGGGACCAGCTCATCACCTATGTGGTGGCCACCAAACCCGGCGGCGGTTATGACGCCTATGCCCGCCTGATCGCACCGTTCCTGGAAAAACATCTCCCCGGCTCGCGCGTCGTCGTGCGCAACGTGCCCGGCGCGGGCCACATCATCGGCGCGAACCAGGTCTATGCCGCAAAACCCGACGGGCTCACGCTGGTCACCTTCAACACCGGCCTGATCTACGCGCAACTGCTGGAACGCGAGGGCGTGCGCTTCGATCTCGCGCGCATGGGCTGGATCGGCAAGGCCGCGGCCGACCCGCGCGTACTGCTGGTATCGACGGCAGCGCCGTTTCATACCGTCGCCGACCTGCGCCGTTCCGCGCGGCCGATCGTGCTGGCGAGTTCCGGGGCGGGCACCGCCGCACACAACGAGATGCGCATCCTCGCCGAGGTGCTCGGTTTTCCGGTGACGCTCGTCCCGGGCTATGCCGGAAACGAGGCCGAGATGGCCATTCTGCGTGGCGAAGTCGAAGGCATGCTCGGCTCGTGGAGTTCGTTGCGACCGTTCGTCGAACGCAAGCAGGGACGGCCGCTGCTGCGCATTGGCGGCGATGCCGTGGACTTTCAGGACATTCCCGAGGTTGGCGATCTGGTCACGGACGCTGACGCGCGCTCCGTGGTCGCCTTCATTCGCGCCCAGTCCGAACTCGGCCGCCTGACCGCGGTGCCGCCGGACGTGCCGGCCGACCGGCTGGCGACCTTGCGCGACGCGTATGCACGGGCACTGGCCGACCCGGAACTGCACGCCCAGGCTGCGCAGCTGCGTCTGCCGCTGGCGCCGCTCGACGGTGAATCCGTCGCCGGGATGGTGCGCTCGGCGCTCTCGCCATCACCACGCGCACTGGCCCGGATTCGCGAGCTGGCCGCCGGCGGCAACGACTGACCTTCCAATGGCCGATGCAGGTGCGCTGGCGACCCTGACCGGCCTGCTCGGATCAGGCCATTTGCTGGGTCTGATCGCGCTCGCCGTGCCGATCGGCATGTTCTTCGGCGCCGTGCCCGGACTGGGCGGCAAGCTCGCCATCGCGATGGCCATCCCGTTCGTGTTCGGCATGGAACTCACCGCCGGCGCGGTGTTTCTGGTGGCCCTGCATGCGGTGGTGCACACCGGCGGATCGCTGCCCAGCATCCTGCTCGGCATCCCGGGCACCGGTCCGGACGCCGCGACCGTCGTCGACGGCTTCCCCATGGCACGCAAGGGCCAGGCCGGCCAGGCACTGGGCGCGAGCCTCGCCGCCTCGGCGCTCGGCGGTGTGATCGGCGCGTTCACGCTGGCACTGCTGGTGCCGATCTTCGAACCGGTCGTGCTGGCCTTCGGTTCGGCGGAAATCTTCATGCTCGCGGTGTTCGGCATCACCTTCGTCGCTTCGCTCAGCGGTCGACGGCTGCGCGCGGGGCTCATGGTCGGGCTCGCGGGCCTCGCCTGTGCAAGTGTCGGCATGGACCCGATCTCCGGCGTGCCGCGTTTCACCGCCGGGCAGCTCGGCCTGTGGGACGGCGTGAATATCGTGACCGCCGTGCTGGCGATGTTTGCGGTGCCGGAGATGATCGACCTCGCGCTGGCCGACCGGCGCGGGGGCGCCGAGCCGCCCGCGCGTTACCGCCTGCGCGAGCTGCTGAGCGGCATGCGCGCGCTCATCACGCACCGCTGGCTGGCCCTGCGCACCTCGGTCATCGGCGCGGTCATCGGCCTCATCCCGGGGCTGGGCGGTGATGTCGCCGCGTGGCTGTGCTACGGCCATGCCGTGCAGTCGTCGAAAACGCCGGAGCGTTTCGGCCATGGCGCGATCGAGGGCGTGATCGGCCCGGAGACCGCGAACAACTCCAAGGAAGGCGGCGCACTCGTGCCGACCCTGTTCTTCGGCGTACCAGGCAGTTCCGGCATGGTGCTGCTGCTCGGCGCGCTGGTGATGCTCGGGTTTGCGCCGGGACCGGACCTGATGCTCGGCAACCAGGACCTGCTGTGGACGCTGGTGTGGACACTGGTGATCGCGAATCTGGTGGCGGTCGCGATGTTCGTCGCCGTCGCGCCGGCGCTCGGACGCGTGGTGCAGGTGCGCGCGGCCCTGCTCGTGCCGGTGGTCCTGGTGCTCGCGCTGCTCGGCAGCGAACTCGCCAGCGCACACTGGCAGCAGATGCTGGTCATGGCGGCACTCGGCGTGTTCGGCTGGCTGTGCAAACGCTGGGGCTGGCCGCGCGCGCCGTTCGTCATCGGGCTGGTGCTCGGGCCGGTCGCGGAGATCTCACTGCACCGGGCGTGGATCATCTGGGGCCCGGGGATGTTCGCGCGGCCGATCGTGATCGTGCTGATGCTGCTGACCATAGCGAGCCTGCTGGCCTACGCATGGCGCAGGCGACGGGCATGAAGGGCCTGCGCGGGCCGTTCCTGACGATCCTGTTCGGCGCGATCGCCTGGACCGGCTGGACGCTCGCGCAATCGGGCAGCGCACTGCCGCTGCTGATCGGCGTGGCCGGCATGCTGCTGGCCATCGCCCAGACCGTCGCGGACCTGCGTAGTGAACCCGACGCGGACACCCCGCCGCTGCTCGCCGCCGAGTGGCGTCAGCTGGGCTGGTTCGGGCTCCTGTTTGTCACGGTGCTGCTGATCGGGTTCCTGCCGGGCGCGCCGTTGTGGATGCTCGCCTACCTGTGGATCGCGCGCCGCGAGGGCTGGGGCCTGAGCATCGCGTTCGCGGCGGGCACCGCGCTGCTGCTGTGGTCGGTCACGCGCATCGTGCCGGGGGCCGTGCTGTTTGCGGGCCTGCTCAGAACTTGAAGCGCGCCTCGGAACCGACAAACAGCGCCGGGTCGGCATCCGGTCCGAAGGCATCGCCGGGCACGAAATAGCCCAACATCAGTTCGAGTTTCAGGTTTTTGATCTCGCGGTAGCCGAGGATCAGGTCGAACTCGTAGCCCAGATCGCGATCAACGCCGTTCGGATCATCGAACGCAATGTCGCGCATCGCATCCGACCGGCGCGCCTGGCGATAGTCGTGCCAGACCAGATCGACGCTGGATTTCTTCGTCGGCCTGAACCCGGCCCCGAGCGTGAAAATCCGCAGATTGCTGAGTTCCGGGTCCAGCGCCTCGCCGTAATACAGGAACGGTGTCACGCCATTGAGGCGATCGTCGTTGTCTTGGATGCCGATCTGGCGGAAAGCGTGATCCGTACCGTCGTTCGGATCGCCGTCACCACTGCCCAGCGCAAAGCCAACGGTCAACGACGGATTCCAGCGCCCGCCGATGAGCCAGGTGACTCCGAGGTCCAACGCATGGGCATCGAGCGAGGTGCTGGCGTCATCCCCGCGCATCAGCGCAAGTTCCAGCCAGTGCTGAACATGCTCGTTCAGGCGACCGCGCGAGCGCAGGCCCAGCCACCAGGGGTCGGCCTCGGAACCGTTGCGGCCCTGCTGCCCCATGGCGTAGGCCGTGACCGTCCATTCCTTGCGCGGGAGGTACGAGGCCATGGCCTGCCAGAAATCGAACTCGCCGTCCTCGTGTTCATCGAGGAACTCGCGGCGGAAGCCGGTCTGGCGCACGGCGGCAAACTCGGCCTGGAGGGTGTCACCGCGGTAGAACAGCCGCGCGCCGTCCAGGCTGTCGTCGTAAAGCCACTCACGTTCGTCCTCGAAGTCCTGCCGGCCTAGGCGCAGGGACCAGCCGGAATCGCCGAAGGGGATTTCGACCCAGGCCTCCTCGAGGTCGAGGCTCCACTCGTAGTCGCGGTCGCGGCCCTGCTCTTCCAGTTCGAACTTGCGCTTGAGTTCGGCCTGCACATAGCCATGCAGGCCGTTGGCCGGCAGGTTCCAGGTCCACTCGAGCTGGAACTCCGGCGCGATCAGGGTGCGCGTATCCGCGCGCGAGCGATCGAGGTCGAAATTGCGCTCGGATTCGAGATCGAGTTCGAAATGCCCGCCGATCGAACTGCCCGCAAGCGCCGGCGCACAGGCAAGCACAAGCAGCAGCGCCCAGGGCGCCCGGCCGATCACGGACTGGAGAAAATCTAGCTTGCCGACTTGGCCGGTTTGCGACGGCGCTGACGCAGGCGCAGGCCGGCGAGTGCGGCAAGGCCAATGCCGGTCATCGGAATGATCGCGGGCGCCACCGGGACATGCTGAGCTGCAAGCAGGGTGATCCGGTAGCCCTCCTGACTGTTAGTTGCATTGCCGCCTTCCACACGCAGGCCAAGCATGCCGCCACCGGGCACGTTACCGGTGAGATACGCAACTCCGTCCAGATCATCGACGAAGTCGATGTTCCCCGAAAGGCTTACGTTGTTACCGAGGAGCTGGCTCGCAGGGTCGAACACGACGTAGTCCGCGTCGTAATCCGGGCCGATCGCCTCCACCCGCAGCGTGAACGGGGTGCCGGGCGGCAGGTTGAATTTGAAGAAATCGAAGTCGTCGCTGGGCCACGACACCTCGCCCTCGAACGACGGGATCGTGACGACATCCGCGCCCGTGAAATCGTCATTGGTCGGGTCGGTATCGAGCGTCGGCGCGGCGAACGCCGGCGCGGCGCCCAGGGCCAGTGCAATCGAAAAGGCCAGTGGTTTCGGCTGGAACGCGTTCATTGAGTTAGCCCCCTGGTTGCGCCGCCGCGTCCGGCCGCGCCTGTTAATTAGATCAATTCCGGCGGATTCTAGCATCGGCGGCGAACAGCGCCCGCGCCCGTGCCCGTGCCTGAAGCCACCCGCCGGCAGGAGCAATCAGCCGGCGGTTTTCTTCGCCTTGCGACGACGCTGGCGCAGACGCAGACCCGCGAGCGCCGCAAGTCCAATGCCGGTCAGCGGAATGATCGCGGGTGCCACCGGGACATGCTGCGCTTCGACGAGGGTGATCCGGTAGCCCTCTTGGTTGTCGTCGATCCGGCCGCCTTCCACACGCAGACCGAGCATGCCGCTGTCCGGTACGGCACCGGTGAGGTATCCGTTTCCATACAGGTTGTTAAGGTCGTCGATCGACGACGAGAAATCTACGTTGTTGCCCAAAAGATGAGCGGGGTCGAAAACATAGTAGTACGCGCCGGACTGCGGACCGAGGCTCTCCACCAGCAGGGTGAACCGGGTGCCGGGCGGCAGGTTGAATTTGAAGAAATCGTAGTTGTCGCTGGGCCAGGATACTTCGCCCTCAAACGACGGGATCGTGACGACATCCGCGCCCGTGAAATCGTCATTGGTCGGGTCGGTATCGAGCGTCGGCGCGGCGAACGCCGGCGTAACGCCGAGCGCCAGCGCCATCGGAAAGGCCAGTCGTTTTGGGTGGATTGCGTTCATTTGGAAGCCCCCGTGTATCCGCGCCGCCGCGTCCGGCCGCGCCTGAATAAAGTTCTGATTACGCAGGATTCTACCACCGGCTAACGCGGCCCGGCATCGACATGCGAGATGAAATCCTCCCACTTGCCGCTGGCGCTGCGCTCCAGGGAATCGTGGAAACTCAGCTCGATCTCGAACGGGTATGGCACGGCGGACAGGATCAATTCGCGCAGTTCCACGAGTTCGGGCTCCGTCAGGGGTCGCTTCACCACAAACCGCCCTTCGAGCCGTTCCACGCTGTGCTGCACGAACTGATGCTGCACGATCGGCGCGACCTTCAGAAACGTCGTGGTGCCGAACGATGGCCAGTAGCGCCCACCGTCCGGTGTGATCAGCGTGTTGCGCTGCCGGCCGAGGATGCGCGTCAGCACGGGCAGCCCGCGTCCGCACTCGCACAGCGCCCCCACCTCGGCATAGTCGCCGAGGGCATAGCGCAGCAGCGGCATGGCGTAGTTCAAAAGCGGCGTGACCAGCACCCGGCCGATCTGCCCCGGGCCGCAGGGCTGGCCGTCGTCGTCCACGACCTCGACCAGCAGCCGCTCGGACTGCACGTGATAGTGCTCGTGCTCCGGGCATTGCAGCGCGAGCTGGCCGACTTCCATGGCGCTGTAGCCATCCGTGATCACGGCGCCGAACACTTCACGACACAGCTCGCGAAGCTCGTTGGGGACCACCTCGCCGACCGTGATGATCTGGGCCATCCCCGCCAGTGCCGCGCCGGTCTCCCGGCAATGCAGGGCGAGCGCGCGCACGTTTGACGGATAGCTCATCAGGTAGTGATGCGGCCGACGCTGGAGCCAGTCCAGCTGCTCGGCCGTGCTCGCCGAGGTGTTCAGCGCGTAACGCGGGCCGGTCGGAAACGGGAACGTCGCCATGTCGCCCCAGCGTTCGTACGTCTCGCCTTCCGGCCAGGCCGCGGTATGCCAGCGCCGCTTGCGAATGGTCGTAAGCGGTTTTTCAAAGTCGCGGTCGTGCCAGAGGTGAAAGCGCAGTTCGATGGCCTTGAACCACAGTGCGTCGTAGACCGTGCCCAGCGCGCGCACCGGCGTGCCCGTGGAACCCGAGGAACGGTTCTCGACCACCTCGCCGTGCGAGGGCGGCACATCATCGCTTTTCAGCGAGAAGCCAAGCGCCTGCACCTCGCGTCGCGAGAGGATCGGGATGCGCAGCCAGTCGGCCTCCGTCAGGGGCACGCCCGGGCGAATGCCGGCGATCGCCAGCCGCTCGCGATACCACGGCACCGTGCGCCAGGCATGTTCGACGAGTGCGGTGGCCTTTTCGAACTGCTGCGCGCGCAGCTCCGCGGCCTCCAGCCACTGACTGTCAGCAAGCTGGTTCTGCATCTCCAGAACCGCTTCGATACTGATGTTGGGACCACTCACAGCCGCCAAGCATACCGACTGGCCCGGATCATGGCTTGACATCACGTAGCCGCAGACCAAACCTGCACGGCTGGCGCGAGCCGCGCCGGCCTGGATCAACCCCGTGCCAGCCGAAACCCTGTACGAACGCATCGGCGGTGCCGGGCGCCTGCGCGAACTCGTCGACCGCTTCTACGACCACATGGCGAGCCTGCCCGAGGCGCGCGACATCCTCGCGCTGCACCCGCCCGATCTCACGGGCTCGCGCGACAAGCTCTACTGGTTCCTGTCGGGCCTGTTCGGCGGCCCGCCGCTGTATGTGGAACGCCGCGGCCACCCGATGCTGCGCCGCCGGCACCTGGTCGTTTCCATCGGCCCGCGCGAACGCGATCAGTGGCTGCTGTGCATGTCCCGCGCCATGGACGACCTCAGCTTCGACGGCATGCTGCGCCAGCAGCTCGACCAGTACTTCCGCAACACCGCCGAGCATATGCGCAACGACCAGTGACCCGGTCGGCACCGACGCGGCACCTCACCGCAGTTTCGCTCGATTGATTCGTCTTGACGAAGTCTTGCTCAAGGGCTAATTTCATCCGCGAGCGCCGAGCGCATGATCGAACAGGGTGTCAGGGGAATGACTCGGGATATCGATGAAACCGGGCTGGGTTCTGGCAAGGCATCCCCCTCTCGCAACCTCTTTCGTTCTGGCATTCAGCAATGGATCGCCAGCGCATAGCCCCACCCAGAGGGGCTTGCCGTTCCTCTGCCACCGCCGCTTCCTGGCGTACGCCGCCATTCTGTGTTTTTTCGTAATTTTTGGAGGTAGCCTGATGAAATACGCGCCAGCCATGGTCGGCCTGATTCTGTTAACAGGATGCGCGTCTGTCAGACACCAACCTATTTCCAGTGACGCAATTGGCGCACTCGGGTCGGCATCGACAACCACGAGCGCTTACGATAAACCGGATTTTATGGCCTTCACTGCCGGCAAGGCATACTTTGGTGTGCTCGGGGTATTAGTGGCAGTATCAGAAGGAAACAAGATTATCGAAGAAAACAATGTTCCTGATCCGGCCGTCAGGATCGGAAATTCGATTGCAGAGTACATTTCTCTAAGGCGAGGCGTAACGATACTGCCCAATGCAACAGTGGCAAACAGCGATTCGCTGGACTCGCTGTCCGATCTCTACCAGCACGCGAGATTCATAATTGACATCAAGACACTGAACTGGAGCTTTGTTTATTTCAGTTCTGACTGGAATAACTATCACGTTCACTATGCGGCGAGAATGCGCCTGATTGACACGCAGTCTAAAGAAATAGTTGCTGAAGATACGTGCCAATTCAAACCTGAATACTCGAACACCGACTCCGCGCCGACCTATGATGCGCTGGTAAGCACCGGCGCGGCAGGCTTGAAGTCGGAGCTTTTCAAGGCGGAAGAGTTCTGCACGGATTTTTTTGAAAAGGGAGCGCTGCTGCTTTAGGAAGCATCCAACCAGCCACGTAATTGATTCGGGGTTTTTTGGTTCCGGCAGGTAAATTCGCTCAATGAAAATCCCGTGAAACGGACGGCAGGGTGCCGATCAGCGCGCTGAGGTCCTCGAGCCGGCGCGCGATGAGATGCACGACCTCACCATCACGCTGCACCTGCCCCGCCACCCCCACCAGACGCGCGCCGAGCACCACGGCGCGATGCTGTTCGACCACCCGGCTCCAGACGACGACATTCGTATAGCCGGTCTCGTCCTCGAGCGTCAGGAACACCACGCCGGTCGCCGTGCCCGGGCGCTGGCGACAGGTCACGATGCCCGCCGCCGAAGCCCATTCACCATGTTCGAACGCGCCGACCTCGGCGGCCGTGCGCAGGCCCTTCGCCGCGAGCCGTTTGCGCAGCAATGCAAGCGGATGCCGGCGCAGGCTCAGATGCGTATGCCGGTAATCGGCAAGAATGGATTCACCTTCACGCGGCGTGCGCAGCATGGGCACGCCCTCGGGCGGTTCGGCGTTTTCAAACATTGCGCGGGCGGGCTCCACGCCACGGGTCTGCCAGCGCGCCTGATGACGGTTGCCGGCCAGCGCGTGCAGGGCATCGGCGGCGGCAAGGCGTTCCAGCGCACCGCGATCCAGCCCGGCCCGTCGTGCAAGCTCCGTGACGGATGCAAACGGCTTCCTGATTCGTGCGGTCACGATGCGTTCGGCGGCGGCTTCGGCAAGCCCGAGCACGAGCCTGAGGCCCAGCCGTAACGCAAGCCCGCCCGGTCCCTTGCACGGTTCCAGCGTGCAGTCGTATTCCGAGCGCGTGACATCGATCGGCCGCACTTCGACGCCATGTCGACGCGCATCGATGATGAGCTGCGCCGGCGCATAGAACCCCATCGGCTGGCTGTTGATGAGTGCCGCAGCAAACGCCGCGGGCTCATGGCACTTGAGCCAGGCCGAGACATACACGAGCAGCGCAAAGCTCGCCGCGTGCGATTCAGGAAACCCATACGCACCAAAGCCCAGCAGTTGCCGGTAGATGCGTTCGGCGTATTCGTCGGAAAAGCCGCGTGCATGCATGCCGTCGAGCAGGCGCTGACGGAAATGTTCCAGCCCGCCGTTGCGCTTCCATGCCGCCATGGAACGCCGCAACTGATCGGCCTCGCCGGCCGTGAAGCCGGCCGCGACCTGCGCCAGTTCGATGACCTGTTCCTGAAAGATCGGCACGCCCAGCGTGCGTTCGAGCACGGCACGCACCGCGGCGTTCGGATAATCGACCGGTTCCTCACCGCGCCGACGGCGCAGATACGGATGCACCATCTCGCCCTGAATCGGCCCCGGGCGCAGAATCGCGACCTCGATGACCAAATCGTAGAAACATTCGGGTTTCAGTCGCGGCAGCATGGTCATCTGCGCGCGCGACTCGACCTGGAACACGCCGATGCTGTCGGCCTGTTGCAGCATCGCGTAGACCGCAGGGTCTTCCGGCGGCACGCTGGCGAGGGTCAGTGCACGGCCACGATGTTGTTGGATTAAATCGAATGCACGGCGGATGACCGACAGCATGCCCAGACCCAGACAATCGACCTTCAGCAGACCGAGCGCGTCGAGATCGTCCTTGTCCCACTGGATCACCGTGCGCCCGGGCATCGCGGCGTTCTCGATCGGCACGAGTTCGCACAGCGGCCCCTCGCTGATGACGAAACCGCCGACATGCTGCGAGAGATGGCGCGGAAAGCCGATCAGCTCGTCGACCAGCCAGCGCAGCCGCGCGATCAGCGGATTGTCCGGATCAAAGCCCTGCTCGCGCAGGCGGTCGGCGGCGAGCGCCTCGCGATCCCACCACGCACGGTTCGCGCCGAGCTGCACGATCTGGTCCGGGCCGAAACCCAGCGCACGCGCCACGTCACGGATCGCGCTGCGCGCGCGATAGCTGATCACGGTCGCGGCAAGCGCCGCACGCGCACGGCCGTATTTGCCGTAGATGTACTGGATGACCTCCTCGCGCCGTTCGTGCTCGAAGTCCACGTCGATGTCCGGCGGCTCGTTGCGCTCTTTGGAAATGAACCGCTCGAACAGCAGATGACCGCGCGCGGGATCAACCTCGGTGATGCCCAGACAGAAACACACCGCCGAGTTCGCGGCCGAGCCACGGCCCTGGCACAGAATGCCGCGCCCGCGCGCGTAGTGAACAATGTCATGCACTGTGAGAAAAAACGGCTCGTAACGCAGCTCGGCGATCAGCACGAGTTCGCGTTCGATCTGCGCGCGGACTTGCGGTAACACCCCGCCGGGCCAGCGCCGTGCCGCACCCGCAAGACTCAGTTCACGCAGGTGCCGGCTCGGCGTGCTGCCGGCCGGCACGAGTTCGCGCGGATACTCGTAGCGCAGTTCGTCGAACGAGAATGCGCAGCGTTCGGCAATCGCGAGCGTCTCGGCGAGCAGTTCCGGCGGATAGATGGCCGCGAGTTCCCCGCGCGTGCGCAGCCTGCGCTCGGCGTTCGCGAACAGCGCGCGACCGGCCTGCTGCACCGTGGTGTGCAGTCGCAGTGCCGTGAGTACGTCCTGCAACGCACGACGTGCACGCCGGTGCATGTGCACGTCGCCCGCCGCCACGGGCCGCAGACCGGTTTGCCGGGCCAGATCGAGCAGCCGCGTCAGGCGCTCGGCATCGCGGGCCTCGCGATGCAGTTCCACGGCCAGCCAGGCACTCGCACCAAAGCGCCCGGCGACCCAGCGCGCGTCGTCCGCCGCGGCCGGACTGAATGGATCAATCGGCGCATACAGCGCGAGACAGCCGGCGAGATCGGCGGCATCGAGATCGGCACGGGTCAGGCGATAGCCGCCCTTTTCGGCCGCGCGCCGCCCGGCGGTGACCAGGGCCGCGAGCCGGCCGTAGCTCGCGCGGTCCGTCGCCAGCAACACCAGGCGGATGCCGTCGTCGGCAAGCCGCAGTTCCGTGCCATGGATCAGCGGGAGGCCACAGTCCCGCGCCGCCAGATGCGCGCGCACGCTGCCGGCGAACGAGCACTCGTCGGTCAGCGCCAGCGCCGCATAGCCGAGTTCGGCGGCGCGCGCGACCAATTCCTGCGCGTGCGAGGCCCCGCGCAGAAAGCTGAAATTCGACAGACAGTGCAGTTCCGCATAGGCCGGCGTCGACATACTGTATATAAAAACAGTTTTCGACCTTTTCCGAAAGGGCGCCGGGGGCGGGTCATCCCGGTCTCGCGCTAAACTGCGCGCCCCATCCCGCCAGACCGCCCGCTTGAACCAGAACTTCGTCGTCACCGCCCCGAAGGGCGTCATCGGCCTGCTGCGCGCCGAACTGCGCGCCATGGGCATCGACGCCGGCGCGCAGGGCCCGGCGGCCCTGCTGTTCGAGGGGGGGCTCGCCGCGGCCTATCGCGTGTGCCTGTGGTCGCGCGTGGCCAGTCGCGTGCTGATGCCGCTGGCCGAGACACGCGTGAACGGGCCGGACGCACTGTACGACTTCGTGCGCACGATCGACTGGAGCGCGCACCTGGGCCCGGCCGACACGCTCGCCGTCGACTGCACCGCGGCGGGCTCGGTGCTGCCGCACAGCCAGTACGCGGCGCTGAAGGTCAAGGACGCGATCGTCGACCAGTTCCGCGAACACGGCGGCGCGCGGCCGTCGGTCGATCTCGAACGGCCGACCATTCGCATCAATCTGCATGTGCGCAGCGAGAAGGCGCGACTGTCGCTGGATCTGTCCGGCGCCAGCCTGCACCGGCGCGGCTACCGCACCGAGGCCGGCGCAGCGCCGCTGAAGGAGAACCTCGCCGCCGCGCTGCTGCTGGCGGCGGACTGGCCGGCGCTGGCGGCCGGAGGTTTCGCACTGGCCGACCCGCTGTGCGGCGCCGGCACCCTGCTGATCGAGGCTGCAATGATCGCCGCCGATGCGGCCCCGGGCCGACACCGCGACTACTACGGCTTCCTCGGCTGGCGCGGTCACGACGCCGGCGCATGGCAGGCACTGCTGGCCGAGGCCGATGCGCGCGAGGCCGCCGGCCGCGCCCGCATGCCGTTGATCAGCGGTGCGGATTCCGACTCGATGGCACTGGTCCGCGCGCGGGAGAACCTCGCCCGCGCGGGATTCGCGAACCACGTGACACTGAACCGTCGCGATCTGCGCCAGGGCCTCGAACTGCCGGAAGCCGCCGGCGGACTCCTGATCACGAATCCGCCGTATGGCGAGCGCATCGGCGCCGACAGCGGTCTGCCCGCGCTGTACGCCGCGCTCGGTGATGCCATCGCGAAACACCCGGGCTGGCGCGCGGCGGTATTCACGGCCGACGCCACGCTGGCCGGCTACATCGGCCTCGCGCCGCAGCGCATCGACACGCTCTACAACGGCCCGATCGAGTGTCGCCTGCTGCATTTCACGCAGACCGAATCCGCGCACGACGACGCGGCGACGATGTTCGTCAACCGCCTGCGCAAGAACCTCAAGCATCTCGGCCGCTGGGCGAGGCGCGAAGGCATCGCGGCGTTTCGTGTCTACGACCGCGATCTGCCGGAGTTCGCATTCGCGGTCGATTGCTACGATCTGGAAACCGCCAATGGCTCCCAGCGCTGGGCGCACATTCAGGAATACGATCCACCCAAGAGCGTGGATGCCGAGCGCGCGGAACGTCGGCGCGTGATGGCCGTCGGCGCGGTTGCCGAGGCGCTGGAGATTCCACGCGAACACGCGATCATGAAACATCGCGCGCGCCAGCGTGGACGCGCCCAGTATCAAAAGCTCGACGCACAGTCGGGATTCCATCCCGTGCACGAAGGTGCCGCCAGATTGCTGGTGAATCTGACCGACTACCTCGACACCGGTCTGTTTCTGGATCACCGCCCGGTACGACTGCTGATCGCCGAACGCGCAGGCGGAAAACGTTTTTTGAATCTCTACTGCTACACCGCCACGGCGAGCGTGCACGCGGCGCTGGGCGGCGCGACGGAGAGCGTTTCGGTCGATCTGTCGAACACCTATCTCGACTGGGCCGAGCGCAACTTCCGCCTGAACAGGCTGGACGAAAAGCGCCATCGCCTCGTGCGCGCGGACGCCCAGACATGGCTGGAACAGGCCGCGGAAAGGCCCGCGCGCTTCGATTTGATCTTTCTTGATCCGCCGACGTTCTCGAACTCCAAGCGCATGGAAGATGTACTGGACATCCAGCGCGATCACGTGCGGCTGATCACCGACGCCGCCCGTCTGCTGACAGCGGACGGTGAACTGATCTTCTCGACGAATTTCCGCCGCTTCACGCTCGATACCGCTGCACTCGCGGCGTTTGCGATCGAGGACTGGACGGCGCGCACCACGCCCGAGGACTTCAAACGCCAGCCGAAGGTTCACCAGTGCTGGCGCATCACCGCCGCGAACCGCCGTTGAGCAAACGGCACGGAATCTGCCCACCGAGCCGACCGCCAATAACGGGTTGTTGAAAAAGGCCCATCCATGGCCTTTTCAACGTCGCAACCGAAAAGAGTGGTTTTCGGTTGCTCACAAAAATCAGGCACTTGCGTGTTCGATTTTGGGCGAGACGTCCCTGTCTCGCGTGATCGGGCTGTTGAAATGAGAATTTCAACAGCCTGATAACCCTTTAAACTGCGAGTTCTCCTATCGGGCCTGAACGGCACGAGGGGACTCAGGCCATTATTTTTCATTGTGTTACGCCGCCGATGATCTAAGCTCAAGAAGGCCGAACGATCTGCGCGCCATGGACGACCGATGTGGTTCGGCGTCCGTTTCCCTGGGCTTGCACCGTCTACAGGTATGCAGATCCTTCGAGCACTCTGGCATTCCATCCGCGGCCTGCGCATCCTGATGGTGGTCGGGATTCTGGCCGCCTATCTGCTCGCGATCTATGTGGTCTACCGCATCGTCGAGCGCTACTACGACCCCAGTCATCCGCAATCCGAGCCCAGCGCCCGCCGCGACGTCACCCTGCGCGCAAACGCACTGACCGACCTGCTGGATCAGCTTCACACCAGCGTGCAGACACTCGCCGCCGAACAGTCCGTGCGCGAACTGGTGGCGTTCGGATACACCATGGACATGCAGGACTGGGCCATCGGCGTGCGCCGCTTCGTGCCCGGCAGCCTCGGCGTTGCACTTTTCGACGTGGACGGCACCCTGGTCGGACAGGCCAACGACCTGCGGGTCGGTCCCAGTTGCGAGGCGGACGTCGGGCGGCTGGTCGCGGGCAAGGTCTTGCCATGGCCAATCGTGCACCGCGATCTACCCGGTCTGGAACACTTCGACATGATCGCGCCGATCCCGGACGCCAGCCATCCCAACGAAGGCTTTCTGTTCATGAGCTTTCGCCTGAGTCTGGTCGAGCGCTGGATCAAACCGTTCACCCAGGACGGCGAACGCGTGGAGATCATCGAACACAGCGGGCGAACCGTCGCGGCCAGTGGATCGATTCGCACCGGCGCCACGGCGTTCACCGCGCCGCTGGGCGACTCGCAGTTCGCGCTTCGCATCCACAAGGTGGTGGCCGACGCCGACTCACTGGCGCGTCAGCTGACCCTGTTCAAGACCGCGTTCTTCGTTCTGATCGTCATCGTTCCGCTGGCGATCTCCGCGCGCATCTGGAAACTCATGCGCGCGGACCTGGAACGCATCCGCACCACCCTGCTCGACGTCCGCGAAGGCCGCCACCAATCCTCGGATGCGCCCTCGCATCTGCTGGAGACGCGCGCCGCAATGTCCGACATCGAACATCTCGCGGCGCAGCTTTCCCAATTGCAGGCACGCCTGAGCTACGAGGCGCAGCACGACCCGCTGACCCGGCTGCCGAACCGGCGTTATCTGGAAGAGATGCTCATCCACATCTGTGGCATGGTCGAACGCGGCGCCGGTTTTCATCTGGTGATTCTCGATCTCGATCACTTCAGAAAGGTCAACGATCGCCGCGGTCACCAGGGCGGCGACCAGATGCTGATTCATTTCGCCGGCTGCCTGCGCAGAAACCTGCGCACCGGCGACTTTGCCGCGCGCTACGCGGGCGACGAATTCGTGCTGCTGCTCTACGAGGCGAGTCCGCCCGAGCACTCCACGGCGATGCTCGAACGGCTCATGGACCGCTTCGCGCAGAAGCAGCGTGAAGAGCAGCCGGGCGAACCGATCACGACCCTCAGCATGGGCAGCTTCCACATGAGCCCGGGCACGCGCGTGACACCGGAGACCGCGATCGGCAATGCCGACAAGGCACTGTTCGCCGCGAAACGTCAGGGACGCAACCGCATCGTGGACTTCTCCACAATCGACGCAGGCGCGGCCTGACCGGCGACATCAACCCCGGGCCACGAAACCTGCAAGCTCAGATCAATCCGTCCCGGATTGCCGGAGCTTTGAGCACGAAAAACCGTGGTTTTTCGTTTTCTTTCATTGTCGACGGCTTGCAGACGTCGACTATGGCGGCACATCCCTGTGCGGCGGGAAACTCTGAATGGTTCAGAGTTTGCCTAACGCAGCAATCCGTTTCGCCCGAACGAGCCCAGCACACGATCCAGATTCGCCGCGATCTGCCGGCGCAGATTGTCCGCATTGCCCGGTGGCGCGAGTTCGGCAAGCGCCTGGCCCGGCGCAAAACGCGGCACAAGCGCGGCGATCAGCCCTTCGCGGTCGAGCGTTCCATCCAGCAGCCCAAGCAGCTCGCGAATGAACGGATCGAAGCCGTACACGCGATGATGCAGGGTCGCGGTATGTGACCAGCCGAGCCGCGCCTGATGACGCGCCAGGTCGTTCGCGCGCAGCGCGCCGTCTCGCGCCGGATGATCCGCGCCCGGATCGGTCACGAGATCGATGACCTGATACGCGACCAGCGTGAACAGTTCCGACAGGGCCTCGTCGGCCTGTTGTGCGAGCGCTGCATTGCCGGCGCGGCGCACTTCGGCCGCGGCGGTTTCCAGCGCGGCATCGATTGAGACCGCACGCGGAAACGCGTCGGCCAGCTGGCTCAGCACGGACTTGGCCAGCGGATGCACGACCTCGGTCGTCTGCCCGTTCGGGTCCATGAACGCCTGCGCCTTTGCACGGCGCAGATCGCATTTATGCCGCGGTTGCAGATCGGACAGCAGCCACAGCCCGCGGAACCGGTCGAGGTTCAGTTCGCTGTGCGGCGCATCGTCCCGGCACAGCAGGCTTTGCCGGAAGCCGCGGTCGGTAAAGAAATCGAGATACTGGGCCTGCTCGACGGGATCGTTCACGCCGGCCAGCAGGGCCTCGACGGATTCGCCGTAAAAACCGGGCAGATCACAGTTCAGTGCAACGTCACAGACATAACGCAGGCCGGCAGATGCCGTACGCGCGGCGAACTCGTGCAGATGGAACGGCTGGTTGTTCGTCTCCAGATATTCATGCACGAGATAGGACACGGGCATGCGCGAAACGCGCGCAAGCTCCGTGGCCAGCGGGTGGTGATCATCGAGCGCCGGGGCAAGCTCGCCGATCAGCGCGGCGACCGCTGCGCCGCGTGCCTCAGGCGTGTCGTGATCGCGCACATGCCAGAGCAGCAGATCGCGCAGGGCGCCACGCCGCCGCCAGCCCGGAAACGCGTTGTAGCTGATATACGCGATGCCACCGGGCGCGAGCACGCGGCGAATCTGCTCGAGCAGCGCACCGCGCACGGCATCCGGCACCCAGGAATACAGGCCATGCGCGACGACGTAATCGACGCTCGCGTCGGGCAGGTCCAGCGCGCAGACATCGCCCTGGCGCAAGTCGCAGTTGCCGAGCTTCAGTGCCGTGACAAGCTCGCGGCCCTGACGAATCTGTTCGGCCGACAGATCGATGCCGGTGAACCGTGCCTCGGGATGGAAAAACGCCAGCGGGATGATGTGTCCGCCGCTCGCGCAGCCGAGGTCAAGCACGTGCGCGCGCGCCGGGTCCGCAGGCTCGAGGCCGTGCAACGCCGCCAGCGCGGCAAGGCTGGCCGGGCGCGCGTCCGAAAACGGCTGGGAATCGTAGGGGATTGCGTCGTAGGTATCGCCCACCTCAAAGTCCTCGTGAAGAGGCGGGGCGGAACGCACCGCGCATTGCACTCGACCGCGCCGGTCGCCCCGCGGCGATCGGCGGCGGCAGTCTAACTCCGATCCGCAAGACTGAATAGCACGCCTAGCAGCTGTTGAAATTCTCATTTCAACAGCCTGATCACGCGAGACAGGGATGTCTCGCCCGAAAATCGAACATGCAAGTGTTTGATTTTCGTGAGCAACCGAAAACCACGCTTTTCGGTTGCGACGTTGAAAAGGCCATGGATGGGCCTTTTTCAACAGCCTGCTAGGAACGGCCACCCGGTTCGCGATAAAACAATCGTTACGGATGGCGTTCTGGCGCGCATGCAGTGGGCTGGACCGTTAGACTGCCCGCATCCCGCACAGGAGTATCCGCAATGAATCGTCGTTCGCTCGTGGCCGCACTGGGCTTGCTGATCGGCTCCGCTGGCATGTCGTCAACCACGCTCGCCCTGGACTGGGGCGGCCTGAGCAAGGGGCTGGGTGACCTGCTGGGCGGTGGCGGTTCGGCCGGCGCGACCAGCCTCGCCGACCTCAGCCAGGGCCAGGTCGCCGACGGCCTGAAGGAAGCACTCGCCAACGGCATCGAGACCGCGATCGCCACGCTGGGCAAGACCGACGGCTTCCTGGGCAACGAACTCGTGCGCATCGCGCTGCCCGAGAGCATGACCAAGATCGCCAAGACCGCACGCAAGATCGGCGGCGGCTCGTATGTCGATGCCTTTGAAACGACGATGAACCGCGCCGCCGAACAGGCCGTGCCGGAGGCCGCCGGCATCTTCGCGGATGCGATCCGCGCGATGTCCATCGAGGACGCCAAGGCGATCCTGACCGGCCCCGAGGATGCGGCCACGAACTTCTTCCGCGACAAGGCCGGCCCGGCGCTGGTCGAACGCTTCCGGCCGATCGTGGAATCGGCAACCGCCGCGACCGGCGTGACCTCCGCGTACAAGGATCTCGTCGGCCAGGCCGCGCCGGTGCTCAGCATGCTCGGCAAGGGCGATGCAACGGACGTGGACGGCTATGTCACCAACGAGGCCGTGAACGGCCTGTTCACGATGATCGCGGGCGAAGAAAAACGCATCCGCGAGAACCCCGTCGCGCGCACCAGCGATCTGCTCAAGACCGTCTTCGGCGCAACGCGTTGACAGACAAGCGCATCTTTCCGGTCGGGCTGTCCGGGCCTCAGTCAAACCGCCCGTGCAGCCACCACTCGCCGCTCGGCGTGCGATAGACCCACAGCCGGTGGCCGGCGCGATCGGCGGCAATGTAGTAATCGCGCCGCACGGCTGCCGCCTCCCACCAGCCGGTCTCGATCCGTTCCGGGCCGCTGAGCAGGCGTAACGCCCCGCCCTGCGCGTGCGGCCGGTCGTCGCGCGCACGCAGAGGTTCAGGCGGATCGACGAGCCACAGCGGGCGCGGGGTGTCCGTCGCGGCATCGACGCGGTTCAGTTCCGGCTCGACACATCGCCAGGCACGCTCGGGACGATGATCGTCGTCGAGTGCCAGCCCGATGACCGCGTCATGACCCAGCCGCGCGCGCAGCCGCTCGACCAGCGCCTGCGGTTCCAGCGCAGCGGTGCCGAACAGGTCCGTCGGATCCTCCCCGGCCGTGCGGGTCTGGCTCACCTCCAGCGTCAGGGCCACGACCGGTGCCGGCAGGCTCAGCCCGTGCAGATGCGCCTCCAGCAGGGTCGCCATGCGGGCACTGTCGCGGGTCGGCTCGCGCAGGCCGACGCGCAGACGCGAGGCCGGCCCCTCACGATGATGGATGCGCCAGTCCAGCCGTTGTGCGACTCGCGCGCAGCCGCGCAGAAAGCCCTCGAGTTCCGCGAGCAGGCGCCGGCCGGCGTGCAGCAGCATCGGCGCGGCGGTGATCTCGAACGGCAGTTCCAGCCGGCTTTGGAAGCGCTTCGGCGGCGTGATCGCGCGGCGCGGATCGGGCTGACGCCCGAGCGCCTGATCCAGCCGCCGGACCCACGCCGGCCCGAGCCGCCGGGCAAGACCATCGCGCGGCAGGCGCAACACCTCGCCGATCGAGCGGATGCCCAGCCCCTGGAGCAGTTCGCGTTCACGCGCGCTGAAATCCGCGGCCTGTACCGGCAGCCCCGCAAGTACGTCGCTGAGTTCGGCCGGCTCCGTACAGGGCGTTGCCCGCCCGGCCCGTGCGAGCCAGCGCGCCGCAATGGGCGTGGGCGCGATGCCGAGCCTTGCGCGGAACCCCAGTTCACCCAGCCCCGCCGCGACCCGCGTGCGAACCGCCTCGAGCCCGCCGAACAGACGCAGGCTGCGGCCGATCTCGATCACCAGCGCCGCGTCGCCGTCCGTACTGAGCTGCGGGGAAAACGCCAGCGCCCAGACCGCCAGCGCCTGCAATGCGCGGGCCTCGCGCAGCGGATCGCGCGCGAACACCTGCGCCGAATCCACCAGCGCCAGCGCCGCCGCCAGCCGCATGCCGGGATGCACACCGAGAGCGGCCGGCCCGTCCGTGCAGTCATGCACCACAGGCATGCCGCCGCGGACCTCCGTGAGCAGCGCCTCGCCACCCGACGGCGCGCCGCGCAGCGTCACATCCAGCGCGAAATGCGGAAACGCCAGAGCCAGCCACAGCGGCGCCGGCCCGTCCGCGGGCACACGCGCCGGCCGCGCCGGCGTGGACACAACGGGTGCAGGGTTGTTCGCCGGTCGGGCGGCCGGCCGAACTCGATCAAAAGCGGGCATGGTCGGATACTGTGTTTTATTCCAGTACAGGCTAGCACGGCATCCGACTGCGCGCAGCACCGCTCGCGGGCCCGTCCCCGACCTCGCCCGCCAGTCGTGCCATCCGGGGCAGCTAGACCAGGCGCTTCTGCTTGTCGCACCGCTGGCCGCGTGCTAGCTTCTGGTGCAGGCATCGGGAGATTCAGTCAGGAAGGGGTACAGGAACCGTGCAACACGCAATTCAACTCAGGCGACCCCGCGACCCCCGCAGTCCGACTCACCGGGACTGCAAAACAGCCACCACCCAATCAACGACGCACGGCGATGGCGCACTTGGCCGCATATTGCCAATATTGTGCCGGCACAATATTGCCGATATTGTGCCAGCTGCATAATCTGCTGTTATACCCAAGGAAACATTTAGCAAATGTCCATACCAAAGCTATTCATTTCGTACAGTTGGTCGAATGCTCCTCATGAGCAATGGGTTGTTGATCTTGCTACAGAGCTAAGAGAATCAGGTGTAGATGTCATACTTGATAAATGGGATTTGAAAGAAGGTCATGATGCAGTGGCTTTTATGGAAAAAATGGTCACAGATCCTGAAATAAGAAAAGTGGCAATTATTACGGATGAAACATACGCCGCTAAAGCTGACGGCAGGGCTGGAGGAGTGGGAACAGAGACGCAAATAATATCTAAAGAAGTTTACGACAATCAGGAGCAAGATAAATTTGTTGCAGTAGTATCACAAAAGGATGGGGACGGAAAGCCGTATTTACCTACATACTACAAGTCCCGAATTTACATTGATTTAAGTGAGGCAGATAACTACGGCGACAACTACGAAAAGCTTCTTCGGTGGGTATTTGATAAACCTCTATATGTTAAGCCAGATATTGGCAAACGCCCTGCCTTCCTAGACGAGAAAGAGGGTATTTCATTAGGTACGTCTTCTGCATTTAAGCGTGCAATATCTGCAATTAGGGAAAACAAACCTTATGCATCTGGTGCATTAGATGAATATTTTGCAGCGTTTTCAGAAAATCTAGAGCGTTTTAGATTAAAAGAAGTTGAGGGTGAATTTGACGATGCAGTGGTAAACAGTGTTGAGCAGTTTCTTCCTTACAGAAATGAAGCTATACAGCTATTCATAGCCATAAGTCACTACGCGCCATCTGAAGATAACATCCTTAAATTACATCGCTTTTTTGAATCACTTATTCCGTACATGAACCGTCCTGAGAATGTCAGGCAGTGGAGTGAGTGGGATTTCGATAATTTTAAGTTCATCATTCATGAGCTATTTCTATATACGGTTGCAATACTGCTTAAAGCGGAGTGTTTTGATCAGGCAAACGTGTTGTTGACCCAGCAGTATTATTTGGCTGGTAATTCTGATTACGGAAAGAATGTAATGGTGAGCTTTATAGTATTTCGTGAGTACATGAAGTCACTAGAGCACCGTAATAAGCGATTAGAATTGAATCGCCTATCCGTTCGTGCAGATATGCTAGAGCAACGATCAAAAAGCTCTGGCATTGAATTTAGACATCTCATGCAAGCAGATTTTGTGATCTTTATGAGGGCAGAGATTGAAAGCGAAGATTACTATTCTCGATGGTGGCCAGAAACACTCCTTTACGTTGGTAGGTTTCATAGTGCATTTGAAATATTTGCTAGATCAATATCTAAACGATATTTCGACAAAGTGAAATGTCTATTAGTGATTGACAAACCAGAGGATCTTAATGAACTGCTTGAATCATATAAGGCGGATCGGCAAAAGTTACCGAGGTGGCAGTTTGATTCCTTCAGCCCAAGTGTCCTGCTTGGATTTGATCAGCTAGCAAAAAAGGTATAACAATCACATGCACTCGGACAGCAAAAAGCGGCGCGGCTTTCGCTGCGCTACAGCCACACCACTTTTTGCTGCCGGTGATGTGAAGCGTTGAGGCTGTCGGAAAACCCCCGTACTGGTAAAATCAAGGCATAAAAATCAGCGATTCGAGGGTCGGGTGAATGGCCAGATACAAGGATTACGACTACGGGCAGATGAAGATGATCCCGGTGT
>JAGRGH010000051.1 GCA_020445605.1 Chromatiales bacterium | reverse complement strand
GCGGGCGCTTGCGGCAAACCTCGGCAGTTGCCGTAAGATGACGGACGCAATCCGCGGGTGTAGTTCAATGGTAGAACCTCAGCTTCCCAAGCTGATGGCGTGGGTTCGATTCCCATCACCCGCTCCAATCGCCTGAGTCAGTCCGCCGAAAACCAGATCGCCCCGTACCAGCCGGTTGCGTCGCGTTTGCTCTGATCGGTGTCGGTCATGATCGCAACGGCGTCGACGATGTCGATCTCCTCACTGAACTGCGCCCGTAGATCCGCGCGCACGTCACGACGCTCCTCGTACCAGGCGCCGGATGCATCGTCCGTTCCACGCACGGCGACCATGCGCGCATTGCCGGTGTAGGCATTCGGCCAGTTCGCGCCGGCGGGCTGGTTGCCCGACCAGACGTAATTCAGCGCGCGCGTACGCCAGAAGCGCCATCCACCCGAGACGATCACATAGACGCGCGCCGCGTAGTCGTCACCGTCGCGCGTGCGTTCGTGCAGGCCGGTGAGTGGCGCATCGACACGCCAGCGCCAGTGCAGGATGGGTGTCTTGGTCAGGTCGACGCGAATCTCACGCACCAGGCCCGAGGCGCTGGCGGATGCGTCGGCACGCAAAACGGTTTCGTCCCGGTCGCGGACCGGCGTGTATCGGGTTTCCCCCGCGAACGCCTTCTCGACCCAGCCGGGCCGATCAGGGGCGTCCCAGTTCGCGATCGGCACAGGAGCGTCGGCCCAGGCGGTCGCGAAACCGAGCCCGAGCCCGATCAGCCCGGAAACGATCCGCGCGCTCACGGCGCGCGCTCGAAATAGCGTTCGATCAACCGGGCTTCGTCGAAATGTCGGCGGCCGATGAACGCGGTCGCGTGATGGCCCCACTGGCGCATGGCGCCCGGGCGTTCGATGCCCATCGGCCAGAGCACGAAACGTTCGGCGCGTTCGGTTCCGGCGACGAATCCGTGCGGCCCAAACAGGCTCCGGCTGCCGCCTTCGGGCAGCGGCAGGCGGCGCAGATCGTCGTAGTCCGCCAGCCGGTAGTTCAGGCCGCCCGCAGCACTTCCGGCGCTCACGCCGGTAATGAAATGCGTGCCCGTCTCGAGTCGCAGGACGATTCGTTGCGCGGAATTCAGCGTCGGCGCTGCGGCCGGTATCAGGGCGCCCTCGTCCGCGAGCGGCGCTTGCTCAGCACGCGCGATCAGGCGCGGAGCCGGAAAGAACCAGTGATAGCAGCCGCAGTTGTGCATGGTGTCGTAGAGGAGCGGAGACCCGTCGTCGTCCAGGGTCACGCGCCAGGTCAGCCCGTCGAGGTGGCCGCCCAGCAGGTCGAAGGCGCCCGCCCGCGGGCGCTCGGGAAACCAGAACACGTAATTGAGTTGCAGCAGTACGCGCGCATCGAAGCGGGTGTACGAGGCGAGGGCATAGACGACCGGATCGTTCGTATCCAGCGTTGCGGCCGGGGCACTTGCGGAGCGCCAGGCGGGGCGGCCGATGCGGTCCGCATCGGCGGTCGAGTCCGCTTCGATGATCGGCGCGTGGCGGGCGAACAGGGCGTCCAGCACGGCCGGTTCGGGGCGTGGCCGGCCGAGCGGGTCACGCGCAACCGCCGCGAAGTTGACATGGCCATGAGCGTCACCCGCCGTAACCGCGGGCCGATAGCGACGCGCCGGAGTGGCCGCCGGACCCCGCGCAAATGCCGCCGTGACCTCGTTGCGCAACCGGTCCGCGCCGCTGCGCACGGCAATCCGGGTCAGCGGGTAGAGTCCGAGCACCCGCCAGGCGCCGCGGTAGTTGTCCGCTACGCCGGCGGAATCTCGCAGGCGTTGAACGCGGTCGGGCTGCGTGGAGTCAAAGGCGGCCAGTCGTGTCGCACAATCCAGTCGTTCCGTGAGTTCCTGCGCGCTGCCGCCAGCGTTCAGGGCTTCGATCCCGCGGGCTTCGGCGTCGAGCTTCCGCATGGCTTCGATCCAGGCCCGAACGTGCTCGGGGCCGGTGAGGTCCTTGCGCAGGCTGGCCAGGAACCGGTTGGTGCGCAGGTGGGGAAAGCCTGGCACTCGGGTCGATTGCGCATCCGTGGTTCCGGCGCTGGCATGGCGTCGGTCGGCGTCTACGAGCCGTGCGTGGCAGCTGGCGAGCGCTTCCGGCATGGCTGGCGCGTCGCGCATCGCCGGGGCCGTACAGCCTGCGGCGAGCACGAGCGCACCGGCGACACAAACCGTAACGATCGCGCGGCTGGCTTCGTGGTTGAACACGTTACGCTGCATCGGGTAGCGTCTGTGGCAGGCACTTGCGCATGATGGCTTCCAGTCTGGGACCACAGGTCGCGGGTGTCGATTCCATTCGGCGGCATAGCGGAGCGTCCGTCATGAAACGCGTTTTCAAGACCCTGTTGTGGACCGTGGCGGTCCTCGTCGTACTGATCGTCGCGGCGGCGATCCTGGTGCCCCTGTTCGTGGACCCGAACGACTACAAGGAAGAAATCGCCGGGCAGGCCCGCAAGCATACCGGGCGTGATCTGACCATCACCGGTGATCTGAAACTCTCGGTGTTTCCGTGGCTGGGCGTGCACACCGGTGCGCTCGCGCTCGGTAACGCGACAGGTTTCGGACCGGAACCGTTCGCTGCCGTCAATTCCGCGAACGTGCGCGTGAAGCTCCTGCCGCTGCTGTCGAAAGAGGTCGAGATCGACACCATCGAACTCGATGGCCTGGTGCTGAATCTGGCCAAGGACCGCAACGGCCGTTCGAACTGGGAGGATCTTGGCGCGAAGAACGGTCAGGCTCCGGCGGAAAAGCCGGCCGAGGGCGGTGCCGCGATCGCGGCGCTGACGGTCGGCGGGCTCGAGGTCACGGATGCCACCATCCGCTGGTCCGACATGGCGAGCGGACAAAAGACCACGATCTCGGGCCTGGATCTGAGCACCGGCAAGCTGGAACCGGGTGCGCCGCTGCCCGTGCGCCTGGGCTTCGACATCAGTGGCGAACAGCCGCAGATGAGCGGTCGCCTGAGCCTGGATACGGTCGCCGCGGCGGACATGGACGCCAAGAAGTGGTCGCTCGCGGACCTCAAACTCGCGCTGAAGCTGGCCGGTGAGGTGGTCGGCGGCAAGTCGGTCGATGCCGAACTGCGCGCCCAGGTCGCCGGCGATCTTGCAAACGACTCGGCGACCCTGCGGGATTTTTCGTTTACGACCGGTGCGCTGAAGCTCACCGGCGAACTGAATGCGACGGCGCTGGGCGCCGCGCCGAAGGTTCGGGGCAAGGCGGCCATCGCACCGTTTGATCTGCGCAGCGTTCTGGCCGATTGGGGCGTGGCGCTGGATACCGCGGACGCCAACGCGCTCAGGCGTGCAAGCTTGGAATTCGCCATCGACGCCAGCGAGAAGTCGGCGTTCGCCGAGAACCTCGTGATGACCCTGGACGACAGTTCGCTGCGCGGTCGGGTCGGGGTGGCCGATTTCGCCGCCCAGGCCCTGCGTTTCGACCTGACCCTCGACCGTCTGGATCTGGACCGCTACCTGCCGCCGGCGAGTGAGAAGCCCGCCCCGGCCGATCCCGCCGCCGCCACCGCGGCCGCCGCCACGGAACTGCCGGTCGAAATGCTGCGCGCCCTGAACCTCGACGGCAAGTTCAAGCTCGGCGAGCTGACGGCCTCGGGGCTGACCATGGGGGATGTGCTTCTCACCGTAACGGCCGAAGATGGACAGGTGAGCGTCAACGAGAAGATCGGACGTTTCTACGGCGGTGCCAACGATCTCAGCCTGAACATCGACGCGCGTGGCCAGGCCCCGAAAGTCACGGTCGACCAGCAGGCCAACGGCATCCAGATCGGCCCGGTTCTACAGGCTTTGACCGGCGAGGACCGGCTCACCGGTACCGGTCGGCTCAGCGCGAAGCTGGCGGCCACGGGCGCAACCGATGTCGCGCTGAAAAAAACGCTGAACGGCAACCTCGCGTTTCGCTTCGAGAACGGCGCGGTCAAGGGCATCAACGTCGCGCAGCTCATCCGCGAGACGCATGCGCGTTTCACCGGCAAGACAGCGCCGCCGGCCGACGCGAAGAACCAGACGGACTTTTCCGAGCTTTCCGCGAGTGCGACGGTCAGCGACGGCATCCTGACCAGCAACGATCTGGACGGGCGCTCGCCGCTGCTGCGCATCGGCGGTGACGGCAAGGTCGACCTGCCGGCCGAAAAACTCGATTACACACTGCGCGTGACCGTGGTCGATTCCCTCGAGGGTCAGGGCGGGCAGGGGCTGAAAGACCTCACGGGCGTAGCGATTCCGGTGCGGGCGCAGGGGCCGTACGCGAATCTCGGTTACAGCATCGACTGGGGCACGATCCTCACGGCCAAGGCCAAGGACGAACTCAAGGACCGCGCGCGATCGAAGCTCGACAAGCTCATCGCCGACGATGCCGCCAAGGGCAAGAGCGATCCAAAGAAGGATCTGCTGCGCGGCCTGCTCGGCGGCGGTCAGTCCGGTGGCGAACAGGTCGCGCCGGCGAATGCGCAGGCGCCAGCCGCCGAGAAAGAGGAAAAGGCCAAGCCGAGCGAGCTGCTGAAGGGTCTGTTCCGCTGACGCGCGCGCGGCTTTCGCGAGCGCGGCGGACCGCTGCGGCGCTGGCGCTCGTGGCGTCCGGCGCGCATGCGCTCGAGGTGCACAGGCTCGAGGTGACGCGCAGCGGCGAGCGCTACGTGCTGGACGTCGACGCGGATCTCGACGCCGGTGTCGAGCGGGTTCGCGAAGTGCTCTCCGACTACGGCCGGCTGTCCGGCCTGAGCGGTGCGATCGTCGAAAGCGAGGTCGTCGAGCGGCGTGTCGATGGTTCACAGTCGGTCCGGACGCTGGCGCGCGTCTGCGTGCTGGTGTTCTGCAAGACCATGCGTCAGATGCAGCACGTGCAGCGCGAGACGCCCGATCGATTCGTTGCCACCGTGATTCCGGACGAATCCGATTTTCGCTACGGTCGGATCGTCGTCGAGCTGGCGCGGCGCGCAGATTCGACCGGCATGCGCATGCACTCGGAACTCGAGCCCGCGTTCTGGGTGCCGCCCCTGCTCGGGCCGTGGCTGGTGCGCCGCGCGCTGGAGCAGGAATCGCGCGCCGGCGTCGAGGGCATCGAGCACGCGGCGCTGGCACCGTGACCGGCCCCGCTGCTGCCCAGCGTGCGCGGTTCCGCCGCCAGTTGCTCGGCTGGTTCGAACGCCATGGACGCCAGGACCTGCCCTGGCAGCATCCGCGCACGGCGTACCGCGTCTGGGTCTCCGAGGTGATGTTGCAGCAGACGCGCGTGGAAACCGTCCTGCCGTATTTCCAGCGCTTCATGCTGCGGTTTCCGGACGTGGGCACGCTCGCGTCGGCGTCACTGGATCAGGTGCTGGGCCTGTGGTCCGGGCTCGGCTACTACGCGCGGGCGCGCAACCTGCACCGCAGCGCGGGCGAGATCGTTGCGCAGCATGAGGGCGAGTTCCCGGACGATCCGGCCCTGCTCGAGCGACTGCCCGGCATCGGGCGTTCGACGGCGGCCGCGATCGTCGCGCTCGCCTACGAGCGGCCCGCGGCGATCCTGGACGGCAACGTCAAGCGCGTACTTGCGCGGGTGTTCGGTGTCGAGGGTTGGCCCGGAAACCCGGCGATCGCCGGCAGGCTCTGGGATCTCAGTGAGTCGCTGGTACCGCGCAAACGGGTCGCCGACTACACGCAGGCCCTGATGGACCTGGGGGCCACCTGCTGTACACGCACGCGTCCGGACTGCGGGGCCTGTCCATTCACCGGCGACTGCAAGGCCGCGCGCGACGGGCTGACCAGCCGGTTGCCGACCCCGCGGCCGGCGCGGGTGCGACCCGAGCGCAGCGGTGATTTCCTCATCGTTCGCGATCGGCACGGACGCGTGCTGCTGGAGCGCCGCCCGCCCAGAGGCGTCTGGGGCGGGCTGTGGACGCTGCCTGAACTTCCGGCGGGCA
The DNA here is from genome assembly GCA_020445605.1 of Chromatiales bacterium. NCBI lineage: Bacteria > Pseudomonadati > Pseudomonadota > Gammaproteobacteria > Chromatiales > Chromatiales bacterium. The sequence continues at coordinate 124,784 of JAGRGH010000051.1, read as the reverse complement.
CTACCGCGCAGATGTGGTGTCGAAGCTCGCTGGGTGAGACGCCCCGCGAGCTGTTGCAATGGCCCGAGCTGCGGCACGAATTCACGCATTTTTCGCTGGTGATACGCCCGATGTTGCTGCGCGTCGATGCGCCGTCCGGTCGCTGCATGGAGGCGCCGGACCGGCTCTGGTATAAACCCGGAACGCCAGCCCCGGGCGGCATGCCGGCACCCGTCAGTGCTTTGCTGCAGGGCCTGCAACGAATCCACGAACCTGAAGTAGCACGATGAGTCGAACCGTCCAATGTGTCGTCCTGGGCCGCGCGGCACCCGGTCTTGATCGCCCCCCCATCCCCGGCGAACTCGGTCAGCGCGTGTTCGATCAGGTCTCCCGTGAGGGCTGGCAACGCTGGCTGGAACGTCAGACCATGCTCATCAACGAACATCGTCTGAAGGTCTTCGATCCGGCGGCACGTGCGTTTCTCGAACGTGAACTGGAACGCTTTGCCTTTGGTGACGGAGGCGAGGCCCCGGAGGGCTTCACTTCAGTCAGCGATTGAGCATTCGCAATGGCGAGCGGGCGACCCATGGCCTAAACTCGTGCGCATTGTTCTGTCCACCCCGGTCCAGGCTGTGATCAAACCCCTGCAAATTCTGAGCGCTTTCGCCGGGCTCGCGCTCGCCGCGTCCACGCATGCGGCCACGGATGTCATTACGGCCTACGATCAGGCGCTCGCCGGCGATCCGCAGCTGCGCGCCGCCCGCGCCTCGCGTGACGCCGTGCGTGAGGCGAAGCCGCAGGCGCGCGCACGACTGCTGCCCGCGGTGTCGTTCGAGGCCGGCGTGGGGCGTGTGCGTCAGGATCGCAAGAACGCTTCGCTGACCGCGCCGTCCGGGGTTTCGTATTTCGACGACAACGACGCCTCGCTGGTCGTCGTGCAACCGGTGTATCGCAAGGATTACTGGGTCGCCCTGGAACAGGCCGATGCGTCCATTGCCCAGGCCGAGGCGCAATACGGGGATGCTGCGCAGGATCTGATCATTCGCGTCGCGGAACGCTATTTCGGCGTTCTGTCGGGCGAGGATGACCTCGGGTTTGCGCAGGCGGAACTCAAGGCCATCGGTCGTCAGCTCGACCAGGCCCGTCAGCGTTTCGATGTCGGGCTGATTGCGATCACCCCCGTACATGAGGCGCGAGCGGCGTTCGACGCCGCGCAGGCGCGCGTGCTGGTCGCGCAGAATGCGCTCGACAATGCGCACGAGTCCCTGCGCGAGGTCACCGGTCAGGCGAATCCGTCGCTCGAACCGCTGCACGCAAAGATCGAACTTGCGCTGCCGTCGCCCAGCGACCCGGATGCGTGGAGCGCGCAGGCGGCCGAGAACAACCTTGGTGTCATCGCAGCCCGCAATGCCGCCGAAGTCGCCCGCAGTGGCATCGAACTCGCGCGTTCCGGCCACCATCCGACGGTTGACCTGGTCGGCAGCCATGCCTATTCGGAATCGGCCAGCCGCAGCGAAACGACGGCGCTGAGCCTGCAACTCAGCGTGCCGCTGTATCTCGGCGGCTCGGTGGTTTCCGCCACGCGCGAGGCGCAGTTCCGTTTCGAGCAATCGACCGAGGAACTGGAGCGCGCGCGTCGTTCCGCCGATCGCCAGGTTCGCGATGCCTACCGCGGCGTGGTCTCCAGCGCGGGGCAGGTCGAGGCGTTCCGGCTGGCCACGGTCTCGGCGCAGAGTGCGCTCGATGCGTCGGAGGCCGGATTCGAGGTGGGCACCCGCACGATCGTCGATGTACTAAATGCGCAGCGCGATCTGTTCGCCGCGCGGCGCGACTACGCGCAGTCACGCTACAACTACCTGCTGAACGGCCTGCGACTGAAACGGGCCGCCGGCACGCTGACACGCGCCGATCTCGACGCCGTGAACCGGCTGCTCGGTTCCGGCTGAAGACATGCTCACCGCGCGGGTCCATCGACTACTCGCGCTGGCCCTGATGTTGCCCGTCGCCGGTGCGCTGGCGGCGACAACCGCACATGAAACGGCGCTCGGCGCCGGCATGGTCAATCCCGGCTACGAGGAAAAACCCGGCTGGTTCAAGTCCTCGTTCCTGGACATCCGCGAGGATGTTGCCGAGGCGCGCGATGCCGGGCGCCGCGTCCTGCTCTACTTCTATCAGGACGGCTGTCCGTACTGCGCGAAGCTGCTGCGCGAGAATCTCGCCGTCGCATCGATCGTTCAGAAGCTCAGGCAAGATTACGATGTCATCGCGATCAACCTCTGGGGCGATCGCGAGGTGACCGGGTTCGACGGCAGCGCTAGGAGCGAGAAGGATTTTTCGACCGATCTGCGCGTGATGTTCACGCCAACCCTGTTGCTGCTCGATTCCGACGGCGCCGTTGCGCTGCGCATCAACGGGTACTACCCGCCGGATCAACTGGAAGCCGCGCTGGACTATGTGACTGCCGGCGGCAGCGGGCGTGCCGGATTCAGGTCGTTCGTTGCGGCTCGCGAGTCCGCGTTCGGCACCCTCGGCGTATCGCGCGCGGGGCCGGGCTTTCTATCTCCGCCGTTTCACCTGAATGCTCGCGATGCACTCTCTGGCCGCCCGTTGCTGGTGGTGTTCGATCAGGGCAACTGCCGGGCTTGCGACGAGTTGCACGGCGACATCTTCAGCCGGGCCGCGACGCGCGAATTGCTCGCCGGTTTCGACGTCGCGGTGCTCGACGCGAACTCGACAACGTCGCTCACGACGCCCGCCGGCGAGACTACGAGCGCAGCTGCATGGGCCCGCGCACTCGGGGTGGTCTACACGCCGAGCCTGGTGTTTTTCGATGCCGGCGGGTCCGAGGTTTTTCGCACCGAGGGCTACCTGAAGTCGTTCCACGTGCAGGCGTCACTGGCCTATGTCGGCGAGGGGGCCTACCGCACACAGCCGAGCTTTCAGCGCTTCGTGCAGTCGCGCGCGGACGCCCTGCGGGCCAGGGGGGTCGAAGTCGACCTGATGAACTGAGCCGATGTTGGACGGCAATTGCGTGTGGACAGCACGGCGGGCAACAGCATAAAATGTCGCGTTCTGCCGATTGCTACGTCCCCTTCGTCTAGAGGCCTAGGACACTGCCCTTTCACGGCGGCAACAGGGGTTCGAATCCCCTAGGGGACGCCACCTTAACCCCAGATGCGGTTAAGGCCGACAGGTTAGGCTCGATTTCGAGTTCTTCCCCGTCGAATACCACAGAGTTGATCAGCCGCCGAAAGGCGGCTTTTTGTTTTTTTATCGTCCCGCCTTCCAGTCGGTTCGCCATTGCTTTGCGAACTCCTCGAGATCTGCGGGCTCCATTGCAGTAATTTTTGGGTTCGCGTTTTGCTGGGCATCCGAGAGCCGCACGCCCAGAGCCACCCGCTCCTCCTCAAGCGCATCCATGCGCTGAGTGAGCGGCCTTCGATGCTTGACCTCCGTCAGCATCGCGGCCAACTCGTTCGTGGCATCGGTAGTAGCCACTGTCGCCATCTATCCTGGCGCCGCATTTGCAGCGCAGAGTAAAAGGGGGAGCCCGTTTTTGATGGTTTTTGAGGTCAGGCGGTGCGCGGTGCGCACCCTACATCGCGGATGATGCCCGCTGCCCACGCCGGGCCCGGGGTCCGCATTCGTGCCGAACTCGCGGCATATGGGCCGAGCGGGTTGACGGTCGGAGCGATTGCTGAAAAGATTCACCGGGTTTCCGACAAACTTAGTGATCTGGGGGGATCATAATGAAGCGTTATGTCTTTATGTTTGGCGCGTTGTCGCTTGCCTGCTCTTCCGTCTTTGCCGCGACCGGCTCGCCGCCAACCGCCGCTGTGCCCGCGATGAGCAGTCCCGCGCTGGTCGTGCTGGCCGTGGCCGTCACGGCCCTGGGCGCCCGTTACTTCCGTTCTCGAAAGTAACGCGATTGTCGGGGCATCCGCGTTCAGCGGATGCCTCTCGACCATTCCGGTCGCATGGAATCCTTCGAACAGACGCTCGTGTTCCTGCACGAGGGGGGCAACCTCTGGTATCTGCTGGGAATCGTTTCCTTTTACGCGATACTGGAAGCGGTTCTGCCGCTGACGATGCCGTCGCGCCCGGTACTGCGGCGCTGGTTCGTCAACTTCAGCATACATATCGTCAATAGTTTCGTTGCCTACCTGGTGCTGTTCGGTTTTTTTGGTGTCTCGGTGGAAGCGTCCGCCGGGAACGTGGGCATCGGGTTATTCAACTGGCTGAATGGTGTTCCTTTGTGGGCGCAGACAATCAGCTTCATTCTGGTTGCCGACTTCCTGTTCTACTGGCTGCACCGCGCCATGCATACCTGGCGACCGCTATGGCGCGTGCACATCGTCCACCACAGTGATCTGGACGTCGATTTTTCGGATTCCTTCCGCATCCATCCGTTCCAGACGCTTTTCGAGATGGCGCTGCGTGTGGGGCTTACGCTCGTTATGGGGGTGCCGCTGATTGTCCTGATCATCTACGATCTGGCGTACAGTCTGTTCGTGTTCTACCCGCACTCGAAAGTCAATCTGCCGCGTGGCCTGGAGCGCATTCTGCGCCTGGTGGTATGTACCTCCGATCTGCATCGCACGCATCATGCCTCCGCGCGCGAACACACCAACATGAATTACGGGGACATATTCAGTTTCTGGGATCGTTTGTTCGGGACCTACGAATTTATCGAGTGGGACGAACAACGCAAACTGACCTACGGGTTGGAATACTTCAGGGAGCCGAAGGAACAATCCCTGCACCGGACGCTGCTCCAGCCATTCACCTACAATCCGGGCAAAACCGAGAACGCCATACCGGCAGCCCGGCGTAACGATGGCCTGTCCGGTTCTGTGACGCCAACCAACTGAAGCCTTAACAGGTTGTTGAAAAAGGCCCATTCATGGCCTTTTCAACATCGCGACCGAAAAGCGCGGTTCGGTGGCTCACGAAAATCAAACGCTTGTGTGTTCAATTTTCGGGCGGGACGTCCCTGTCTCGCGAACCGTCCGCTACGGATCACACGCGAGACCGAAAGCTTCGGCCCGCGAGCGTAGCTGCCCGGACGCACCGTGTGAATTTCCTCGGGCGGCCCTGCCAGGCTCAGTCTTCCCCGGCTTGCCGATTGCCCGTCTTGTCACGGTAACGCACGCGGCCGGTCAGCTTCTGCTTGATCAGATCCCGCGCCTGTTTGTGCGTTTCAGCAACTTTGTAGCGTGCAGATTTCGGCAGCGTACGTTCGAGGATCGCGGCGCCGGAGAGGTTTTCCAGGCGGCCGATCAGGAATGCCCACACCGATTTAGGCAGCATGTACACCACGGCGACCAGGCCCATGATCAGCAACAGGGGGATTGCGCCCATTACGGTCAATGTGCGGTCCACCCAACCCAGGCCCTGCCATCGTGAACGCAGATTGCGACGGGTGCGGCGCGCCCACCACCTGAGACCGACGATGAGCCTGCGCAGAGCGTGCCAGCGGGTATGCGCCGCGAGGATCAGGAAGCGGCCGATCACGCCGATCAGTATCTTCTTGGTGCCGCCGAGCAGGACCAGGGCAAACTTCTTCAGCAATAGATACAGACCTGCCAGCGTGAACATCTTCTTGGAGAACGCCAGCGCGCCGAGCAGTGCCACGACGATTACATCCCACCAGTAGACGCCCGCGGCGGTCGCAGCCACGACCGACAGCAGCGCCGCAACAATCAAAACAGCGCGTTGGAATCGTTGTTTGCTGTCGATCGTCACTGTGCCGCGATTCCGCGTCAGCCACCGCGCAGTGTCACCCTGGGGGTGCGCACCCATGGCGCGACGACGAGATCAGGCGGAAACGCCACTGGCGAGGACGGCTTTCGGGCTTGCATCCAGGTGCTCAAGACTCCGCGCGCCAAAGCCAACGCCTGATCGATGGCGATTTCGGAGATTTTCGTTGCCGAAGATAGACATCGTGCGCGGCCGACGTGAATCGTTTCGACCGGAAGGGGCGCATTGCGGACGATTCCGGGTCGGCCGACGGCTGGATCCAGTGCGATCATCATGTCGATATTGTGCCATCGGCATGGTCTGGGGCTTGAAGGCCGCCGGTCACCTCGATACGGCGGACCGATCGAGTTCGAACGCCAGTGCAACTAACCAGTGGGTGTCTACTTTTGCGAAGGAACTCTCGAAGTGGCCGTGCGATGATGGCGGCGGGAATTCGGGGCCGGAAACCAGGCCGGCCCGGTCGCAGTGGGTTCTGCGGGAAATCGCAAAGCAGGCCGATCCGTTTTCATTTTACTTTGGTACCGAGGGCCGGACTCGAACCGGCACGGTGTTGCCACCACCAGATTTTGAGTCTGGCGCGTCTACCTGTTTCGCCACCCCGGCACGCGCCGTATTGTGCCACAGCACGAATCGGTGTCTGACGGGTGTCTCATGCAGCTGAGTGATTTTGATTTCGAGCTTCCGGAAGCGCTGATCGCTCAACATCCGGCCGCGGAGCGCAGTGCCAGCCGCCTGCTGCACCTCAGGCACAGCAAACGGGAAATTCGCGACCGTGCCTTTCGCGATCTGCCCGGGTTGCTGCGTCCCGGCGATCTGCTGGTGCTCAATGAAACCCGCGTCGTGCCGGCGCGCGTTTTCGGCCACAAGCGCTCCGGCGCACGTGTCGAGATGCTGCTCGAGCGCGCGACGGGCCGTGCCCGGGCGCTGGCCCATCTGCGTGCGAACCGCACCCCGCGGGTCGGCACCGAACTCGTCTTCGACGATGGCGTGACCGCCGTGGTCACGGCGCGACGCGACGAGCTTTTCGAACTGGACTTTACGGGCGTAGGCGAGGTGCACGCTTGGCTCGCGCGGGCGGGCCATATCCCATTGCCGCCGTATATCGAGCGCGCGGACGAGGCGATCGATCAGGACCGCTACCAGACGGTCTACGCGGCGGTAGATGGTGCCGTCGCGGCGCCGACCGCAGGCCTGCATTTCGACGACGCGGTGTTCAGCGAGTTGGTGTCACGGGGCATCTCGACCGCGCGGCTCACGCTGCACGTCGGGGCCGGAACGTTTCAGCCGGTGCGCAGCGAATCGATTTCCGAGCACCGGATGCACGCCGAGCGCCTGGTGGTGAGCGGGGAACTGGTTGAGACCATTGGCTCGGTACGGGCCCACGGCGGGCGGATCGTGGCAGTGGGTACCACGGTCGTGCGCGCGCTGGAGACTGCCGCGCGTGGCGGCGAACTCCGGCCCTACGATGGCGATACGCGCCTGTTCATCACGCCGGGATTCGAGTTTCGCGTGGTCGATGCGATGGTCACGAACTTCCACCTGCCGCGCTCGACCCTGCTGATGCTGGTCAGCGCCTTTGCGGGTCGCGAGTTCATTCTGGAGGCCTACCGTCACGCCGTAAGGACGGGCTACCGGTTTTTCAGCTATGGCGACGCGATGCTGATTGAACCGTGAGCCGGAATGCCGGTTTTCGGCACGGGGCGGGTCTGCGGACAGCCGTTAAACCATGTTAATCCGGCGGAAAATGTGCTAGGGTGGCGCGGCTTTATGGCGATTGAGCCGGGTTGGTGCGCTCCTGATGCGGGCAGCCAAATCCGGTCATCCGCCAGTCGTCGCGCCAACCATAAAAAAAGGGCGCGGCGAAGGGGCGCCGCGCCCAAACCACCAAAGGAGGATGGAGGAGTGTGCGACATCGGGGGAGGCCCGATGTCCATGAGTATTTTCTAATATAGTGAACTGACTGTCAATACCCCGCGGACCACCAGCCATGGACTTCACGCTGCTGGCCCGTGACGGGGCCGCGCGACGCGGTTTCCTCCAGCTGCGTCGTGGCGGTGTCGAGACCCCGGCCTTCATGCCGGTGGGCACCTACGGGGCCGTCAAAGGCCTCAGTCCCGACGAAGTCGCGTCCACCGGCGCGCAGATCATCCTCGGCAATACCTTTCATTTGATGCTGCGCCCCGGCGTGGAGGTCGTGCGTCGCCACGGTGACCTGCACAGGTTCATCGGCTGGTCGGGTCCGATCCTGACCGATTCAGGCGGTTTCCAAGTCTTCAGCCTCGGCGCGATGCGCAGGATCGAGGAATCCGGCGTGCGGTTTCGCTCGCCAATCGACGGCAGCGAGGTTTACCTCGACCCCGAGACCTCGATTGGCGTGCAGCATGCGCTGGACTCGGATGTCGTCATGATTTTCGACGACTGCACGGCCTATCCATGCGACCAAGCGACCGCCGCCGACTCGATGCGCCGATCGCTGCGCTGGGCCAGCCGTTCCCGCGATGCCCATGGCGCGCATCCGTCCGCGCTGTTCGGAATCGTTCAGGGCGGCGTGTATCCGGAACTGCGGGATGAATCCGCCGCCGGACTGATCGAGCTGGGATTCGACGGCTACGCCATCGGCGGACTGTCCGTCGGCGAACCGGCCGAGGCCCGGAATGCGGTGGTCGAGCGGATGGGCGAGCGACTGCCCCTTGCGCGGCCGCGCTATCTGATGGGTGTTGGGCGACCCGAGGACATCGTCGAGGCCGTGCGCCGCGGCGTGGACCTGTTCGACTGCGTCATGCCCACGCGTAACGCCCGCAATGGCCATCTGTTCACGCGCTTCGGTACGGTGCGTATCCGCAATGCCGCGCACCGGGATGACACCACGCCGATCGACCCCGACTGCGGCTGCCACACCTGCCGGAATTTCTCCCGCGGGTACCTGCACCACCTGTCTCGGATCAACGAGATGCTCGGCGCGCGCCTCAATACCGTGCACAACGTCTGGTACTACCAGGAGTTGATGCGCGGCCTGCGCGACGCGATCGTCGGCGGACGGCTGGACAGCTTCACCGCCGAGTTCTACGCGCGGCGCGGGCCCGAGACATCGACGGCAACGGGCTTTGTGTCATAATCCGCCGGCTTTACCGGTCCGGCCCGGCAACCGGGCGGACTTTGTCCACTACCGAATGCGGAATCCATAAAGCTGATGAGTTTTCTGATCTCGGACGCGCTGGCCCAAGACGGCGCCCAGCCGCAGATGGGGATCGGCGGCCTGCTGTTCCCGATCATTCTGATCGTAATTTTCTATTTCCTCCTGATCCGTCCGCAGATGAAGCGGCAGAAGGAGCACCGCGCGCTCGTCGACGCCCTGTCCAAGGGTGACGAGGTTTCGCTCGACGGCGGCGTGCTCGGCAAGATCGCCGCGATCGACGACCAGTACGTGACGCTCGAGGTCGCCGACGGCGTGCAGATCATCGCGCGACGCGGTGCCGTGAACGCCGTCCTGCCGAAGAACACGCTCAAAGACCTGCGCAAGTAGTCCGGCGCGCGGCGCCCCAGCCCCATGCGAAACGAATATCCGTTGTGGAAGTACGTGCTGCTCGTGGCCGTGATCCTGCTCGGCCTGGTCTATGCAGCGCCGAATCTCGTTTCGCAGGATCCCTCGATGCTGATCTCCGCGAACCGTCGCGGCGAGGTCAACGAGGCCACGCTGGACCGTGTGCGTGCGCTGCTGGCCGAGGCCGGCGTCCAGGCGAAATCGCTGGAGCTTCAGAACGCTCCTTCGCAATTGCTCGTCCGTTTCGAAGACCCTGAAACGCAGCTCAAGGCCCGCGATCTCGTCGAGGCCGCGCTGGGTGACGAGAACACGGTCGCACTGACGCTTTCAGCGAACGTGCCGGGCTGGCTCCGCGGCCTCGGCGCCGAGCCGATGTACCTGGGGCTGGATCTGCGCGGTGGCGTGCACATCCTGATTGATGTGGATATGGAGGCCGCCACGGAGCAGGCATTCGAACGCTTCGTCAGCGATCTGCGCCAGAGTCTGCGCGAAAACAAGCTGCGCTACCGCACGGTCAGTGTCGCGGATGGCGTGATCAATATCGAATTCAACGACGCCGAACAACGCACGTCAGCGCTGGGCAAACTGGAAGAGGAGTTCCGTCAGCTGACGCTCGAAGCGCCGGACGACAATCCTGAGAAGGTGCTGGCACGCGTGAACGCATCCGAGCTGGAGCGGCTGCGCGAATTCGCACTCGAACAGAACATCACCACTCTGCGCAATCGCGTGAACGCGCTGGGCGTCGCCGAACCCGTCATTCAGCGCCAGGGCGAGCGACACATCGTAGTTCAGCTGCCGGGTGCGCAGGATCCGGCGCGCATCAAAGACGTTCTCGGTGCAACGGCCACGCTGGAGTATCGTCTGGAGGACACCGAAAACAGCGTGCAGAGCGCGCTCGACGGCCGTGTGCCGCCGACCAGCAAGCTCTATCGCACGCGCGAGGGGCGGCCGGTTCTCCTCAGCAAGCGCATCATCGTGACGGGCGACCAGGTCGTGGATGCGTCCTCCGGCTTTGACGGCCAGAACGGCAGCCCGGCGGTATTCGTTCGCCTCGACAGCCTGGGTGCGCAGCGCATGCGCCGAGTGACCTCGGAAAACGTCGGCAAGCCGATGGCGGTTGTATTCATCGAAAACCGCACCGAGACCAAACTCGTCGACGGCGTGGCGCAGAAGACCACGCGCAAGCACGAGGAGGTCATCTCGATCGCGAACATCCTCGAACCGTTCGGCGCGCGTTTCCAGACCACCGGGCTTGATTCGTCGGAAGAGGCGCGCGATCTGGCTCTGCTGCTGCGTGCCGGGGCACTCGCCGCGCCGATCAATATTGTCGAGGAGCGCACCATCGGCCCGAGTCTGGGGCAGGACAATATCGATCAGGGCCTGCGATCGGTCGTGGTCGGATTCGTGGTTGTTCTGATCTTTATGGTTGTGTATTACAAGGTGTTCGGTCTGATCGCGGATGTAGCCCTGGGTCTGAACCTGGTTCTGATCGTCGCGGTTCTGTCCATGCTGCAGGCCACCTTGACCCTGCCCGGCATCGCCGGCATCGTGCTGACAGTCGGCATGGCGGTCGACGCGAACGTCCTGATCTTCGAGCGCATCCGCGAGGAACTGCGCAGCGGCAACTCACCACAAGCGAGCATCTACGCCGGATACGAAAAGGCCTTTTCGACGATTGTCGATGCGAACGTCACCACGCTGATCGCGGCGGTCGTGCTGTTCAGCTTCGGAACCGGGCCCGTGAAGGGCTTTGCCGTGACCTTGTTCATCGGCATTCTCAGTTCGATGTTCACGGCGATCGTTGGCACGCGAGCGGCCATCAATCTCATCTATGGGCGTCGTCAGCGCGTGCGCGACCTGCGCCTGGCAATCTGAGCAGTCATGCGTCTACTCAAACCGGGTCAAGAAATCGATTTCATCGGCAAGCGCCGGATCGCGGTAATCGGTTCGCTGATCCTGATCGCGCTTTCGGTCTTCGCTTTTGTCACACGCGGCATCAATCTGGGTATCGACTTCACGGGCGGCACGCTCGTCGAGGTCGGCTATGACCGCGCGATCGATCTGGAAAACGTTCGCGCGGCGCTCGGCAGCGCGGATTTCAGAGACGTTACCGTGCAGCATTTCGGCCGGTCGAGCGACGTGCTGATTCGCGTCGCACCCCGTGAGGACATAAGCTCCGAAGCGCTCAGCGACAAGGTGTTCAGCGGGCTCAAGGCCCGGCATGACGGCAGGGTGGACCTCCGGCGTGTGGAGTTCGTCGGCCCGCGGGTCGGCAAGCAGCTCACTGAAAAGGGTGGGCTCGCCGTGCTTTATGCGCTCATCGGCATCCTGATCTACGTCGCCGTTCGTTTCGAGTATCGGTTCGCCATCGGCGCCGTGGTCGCGCTCATCCATGACGTGACGATCACCATGGGCGTGTTTTCGCTGTTCCAGATCGAGTTCAATCTGAACGAGCTTGCGGCGGTGCTCGCGGTCATCGGCTATTCGCTCAATGACACTATCGTGGTCTACGACCGTATCCGCGAGAACTTCCGGCGACACCGCAAGGGCACGCCCGAAACCATCACGAACTCCTCGCTCAACGAAACCCTGTCGCGCACCCTCATGACGTCCTTGACGACCATGCTAGTGCTCGTCGCATTGTTTCTTCTCGGTGGCGAGATCATTCACGGCTTCTCCTTGGCGTTGCTCGTCGGCATCTTCGTTGGCACCTACTCGTCGATATACGTCGCCAGCGTCGCGGCACTGGCGCTGGGGATCAGCAAGAGCGATCTGATGCCCGTGCAGAAGGAAGGCGCGGACACGCCCAAGATCGGCTGACGCATGCTGCGCACGGTTCGAGGTGCGCGACTCAGAAGCCTCAGCCCGCCAGGGGTTCCGGCTTCATCTGTACAGCTCATCGAGAGCGGCTTCGCTCCTGGGGCAGTGATCACCGCGAGCGTCGCCGTTTCACTGTTGGCGTGCCTGCGGGCAACCTAGACAGGTTTGTGGCGTGGCCAGCGTTCGACGTTCGCTAGCGACCAGCTTCGCGGAAAAATACGCGAGCCTCGTGATCGACTTCGTGGCCGCGATGGTCATCGCGCGCCTGCTGACCCCGCACGAGGTTGGCGCATATTCAATAGCCGCCGCAGTGGCCGGCTTCGCACATATCGTGCGCGATTTCGGCGTAAGCCAGTATCTGGTTCGTGAGCCTGATCTGACCCGCGAGCGCGTGCAGTCGGCGTTCGGAATCACGCTGATCCTGGCGTGGTCCATGGCGGTGATCCTGTGGCTGGTCGCGACACCGCTGGCGCTGGTCTACGAGTCGGCGACGGTTGGCGAGGTGGGCCGCGTGCTCGCATTCACCTTCCTGCTGCTGCCGTTCGGCTCGATCACGATGGCATTGCTGACCCGCGAGATGTGGTTCGGCAAGATTCTGCAGATTCGCACCAGCGCGACCTTCACCCGCAACGCGGTGTCCATTTCACTCGCCTGGTACGGCGTGGGTGCGGTCTCCCTGGCCTGGGGTGCGGTCGCTGGTGTCGCGGTCACGGCGCTGCTGTGCATACCGTATCGACGCAAGCGCTTTGGGGGGTTACCCACGCTGAAGCGTGCGCGCGAGATTTTCAGCTTCTCCCTGAACGTATTCGTCGAGCGCGTGCTCTACGAACTGGCCGCGAGCATCAACGAGCTGATGATCGGGCGCCTGGTGGGACTCGGCGGCGTTGGTTTGATTTCCCGGGCGAAGGGATTGCTCGAACTGTTTCGCACCCTGGTGCTGTCGGGCATCCTGCCGGTGGCGATGCCGTTGGTTTCGCGACTGTTGCGTGAAGGCAAGCCCATCGGTGATCTGTATGTGCGCTGGACCGGCAATATCTGCGCGATTGCATGGCCGTTTTACGCGGTGCTCGCGATTCTGGCTTCGCCCGCGATCAGCCTGCTGTTCGGTTGGCAATGGGTCGAGGCGGCGCCGCTGCTGCAGGTGCTCGTGATTGGGCGCTTCTGGGGCGTGACGCTGAGTCTTCACTCTTCGATTCTCGTTGCAATCGGGCGGCCGGCAATCAACGTGTTTCTGGCGGGCATGACGATCATCGTGCTGGTAACCACGCTTTGGCTGTTTTCTCCCTACGGGCTGTACAACATGCTGTTGGGCGCCGTGACTGTAGGTTATGGCGTGTTCGTGCTCTCGATGTGGATGTTTCGGCGTGTGGTCCGATTTCCCGCACGGGCCTGGTGGTCCGTGATGATCCGCAATGCGGTGCTGACGGCGTTCTCCGCGGTGGGGCCTTATGCGTCGATGTTTTGGCTGCGTGAATCCAGTGGCGCCTTTGTAACGCTGTTGACGGGCGGTCTGTCGGCCGCGCTGGGCTGGCTGGTCGGGCTGTATGTCGTTCGACATCCGCTGCGTCTGGAACTGGAGTCGCTGCTCAAGGCCATCCGTGACCGTGCCGCTCCGCCGGAGCCGGAACTTGAGTGAGGCGAACTGGCCCACCATCAGCGTCGTAACGCCGTCGTTCAATCAGGGCGAGTATCTCGACGCCTGTATACGTTCGGTGCTCGATCAGGCCTATCCCAGGCTCGAGTATTTCGTGCTCGATGGCGGGTCGACCGATGCAAGCCGCGCCGTGATCGAGCGCCATGCGTCGAGGCTCTCGGGGTGGCGTTGCGAACCCGATGCGGGGCAGGCTGCCGCCATTGCGGAAGGCTTTGCGCGCGCAAGCGGCGAAATTCTCGCCTGGATCAACGCTGACGATCTGTTGGAGCCCGGTGCGCTGCGCCGGGTTGCCGAGGCCTGGCGGGCCGTGCCGGACGCGGTGGCGTGGACCGGCGAAGTCCTGCGTGTGGACGCCCGTGGCGAGCCTTTGGGGGCGTGGCGCGGTCTGACCCGCGGTGCCCGCGAACTGCTGCTGCTCGGCAACTCCATCCCGCAGCAGGGCACGTTCATGAATGCCCGCGCCGTTGCGCGGGCCGGTGGTGTGGATGCAGGCCTGCGTTATGTCATGGATTTTGACCTCTGGGTTCGTCTCTCGATGCAAGGCGCATGGGCGCGAATCGACGGCCCAGCCCTGGCGCGGTTCCGGTATCACGGGGAGAGCAAGTCGGTCTCGCAGTCCGGCGCGTTTTTCGACGAACTCGAGCGCACGGTGTTTGCCAGGCCGCCGGCCACCGAACTGCTTTCCGGCGACGAACTGGAACTCGCCCGTGCGCGCAACGCATTGCGGCGTCTGCACGAGGAAATTCAGTCCGGTGATACCGAGGCCGCGCGGCGATCACTCGATCGCGCCCTGGCCGCTCGCCGCTGGCCCTGGGGGGATGCGGAGCAGACCGCGCGGCGCATCGTGGACTATCAGGGGCTGGCCGGTCACCGGCTCGACGCGGCCGGTGTCGAAGCGGCGCTCGAAGTCGTCGCGCCCAGCACCGCCTGGCCGGCGGCCGTGGCGCCGCTGCGCCGCGCGATCCGGCTGCGCCACGCCCTGCGCAGGGCGGCGGATGCGGCCGCCTCGGGCCGTCGCCTACAGGCCCTGGGTGCGATCGTGGTCACGCTGATTCTGAGTCCGAGGCGGATGCTGGATCGCAGTGTCATGCGCCGTCTGGTCTGGGCGCTGACCGGCTTGGGGTCGCCGTAGAGGCGGGCCCGCCAATCGCCGCAAATCGGGCGTTCAGGACGCCCTGAGGCGGCGATCGTCCCGACCGCGCCCATGACAGGGCCATGTTACAATTCACCGTTGTGCTCGTCGCTGCGCGCGTGAAGCGCCGCAGCCCTGGGCAGCCCGCCCGGAACGCGCCTGCCGCCGTCTGGCGGGCCATCTGCCGCCAAGCCTGAAGACCCCGGAAACGCATGGCCGATTTCGCCTCAGAGGTATTGCCGATCGCGCTCGAAGACGAGATGCGACAGTCCTACCTCGATTACGCCATGAGCGTGATCGTCGGCCGCGCCCTCCCGGATGCGCGTGACGGTCTCAAACCCGTGCACCGGCGCATCCTGTTCTCGATGCACGAGAACAACAACAGCTGGAATCGCCCGTACGTGAAGTGCGCGCGCGTGGTCGGTGACGTGCTCGGCAAATACCACCCGCACGGTGACACCGCGACCTACGAGGCGCTGGTGCGCATGGCGCAGGATTTTTCCATGCGCTACGTGCTGGTCGACGGGCAGGGCAACTTCGGCTCCGTAGACGGCGATTCACCGGCGGCCTACCGCTACACCGAATGCCGCATGACGCGGCTCGCGTCGGAACTGCTGGCGGACATCGATCGCGAAACGGTCGACTTCGTCCCGAACTATGACGGCAAGGAAAACGAGCCGACCGTTCTGCCCGCTCGGGTGCCAAACCTGCTGGTGAACGGAGCCTCCGGCATCGCTGTCGGCATGGCGACCAACATCCCGCCGCACAATCTCGGCGAAGTCATCGACGCAACACTGGCGCTGATCGACGACCCCGACATCGATCTCGACGGCCTGATGGCGCATGTGCCGGGGCCGGATTTCCCGACCGCGGGCATCATCAACGGCGCGCGCGGGATTCGCGAGGCCTATCGCACCGGGCGCGGCCGAATCTATGTGCGTGCACGCACCGGTTTCGAGACCGAGGACAGCGGCCGCGAGCGGATCGTGGTCCACGAGCTGCCCTACCAGGTCAACAAGGCGCGCCTGATCAAGAACATCGCCGACCTGGTCAAGGACAAGCGCATCACGGGCATCAGCGAGATTCGCGACGAGTCCGACAAGGACGGCATGCGCGTGGCGATCGATCTCAAGCGTGGCGAAGTGCCGGATGTCGTGCTGAACAACCTGTTCCAGCACACGCAGATGCAGACGGTGTTCGGCATCAACATGGTGGCCCTGCTCGGTGGCCAGCCGCGGCTCCTCACGCTGAAGGACATGCTCGAGGCGTTTCTGCGTCACCGCCGCGAGGTCGTGACACGGCGCACCCTGTACGAGCTGCGCAAGGCGCGCGAACGGGCGCATGTGCTCGAAGGGCTTGCGGTCGCCCTGGCCAACATCGACGAGGTCATCGCGCTGATCAAGGCGGCGGCCGGGCCCGCCGAGGCCAAGCAGGCGCTGCTCGATCGCGCCTGGCCGCCGGGGGTCGTCACCGAGATGCTGGCGCGTGCGGGCGCGACGGCGTCGCGGCCCGATGATCTGCCCACCGGGTTTGGCCTGGGCGACGCCGGTTACCGCCTGTCCGACACCCAGGCACAGGCGATCCTCGATCTGCGGCTGCAGAAGCTCACCGGGCTCGAACAGGAGAATCTGCTCAAGGAGTACCGCGAGATCCTCGTTCGCATCGCCGACCTGCTCGACATTCTGCAGAACCCCGATCGTCTGATCCGCGAGATTCGCGGTGAACTCGCGAGTCTGCGCGAACAGTATGCGGATGCGCGGCGCACGGAAATCGTCGTGACCCAGCAGGATCTCTCGATTGAGGATCTGATCACCGACGAAGACGCCGTCGTGACCTTCTCGCACAGCGGCTATGCGAAACGGCAGCCGCTGGATGCCTATCGCGCGCAACGTCGCGGTGGTCGCGGTCGCACGGCCGCCACCACCAAGGAAGACGACTTCATCGAGCAGATGTTCGTCGCGGCGACCCACGACACGCTGTTGTGTTTTTCAAGCCGTGGCAAGGCGTATTGGCTGAAGGTCTACGAACTTCCGCAGGCCGGGCCGAATGCACGCGGCAAGCCGATGGTGAACCTGCTGCCGCTCGACGAGGGTGAGCGCATCAGCGCGGTGTTGCCGCTGCGCGAATATCCGCAAGACGAATACGTCGTGATGGCCTCGCGCGCCGGCGTCATCAAGAAGACGCCGCTACAGGATTTTTCGCGTCCACGCGCGAATGGGATCATCGCCTGCGATCTGCGCGAGGGTGACGAACTTGTCGGAGTCGCCCGCACCGATGGCCGGCAACAGTTGATGCTGTGCACCAGCGCCGGCAAGGCCGTGCGCTTTGAGGAATCCGATGTGCGCCCGATGGGGCGCACCGCCTGCGGCGTGCGCGGCATCCGTCTCGGTGACGATCAGGAGGTCGTTGCCCTGATCATCGGCGACGACAGCGCCGAGTTGCTGACCGCGACGGTCAACGGCTACGGCAAGCGCACGCCGATGTCGGAGTTCCCGACGCACCGGCGTGGCGGTCAGGGCGTCATCGCGATCCGCACCAGTGACCGCAACGGGCGCGTCGTGGGCGCGGTTCGCGTGGTCAGCGACGATGAGCTCATGCTGATCAGCGACGGCGGTACGCTCGTGCGCACCCGTGTCGCGGATGTCTCGGTTCAGGGGCGTGCGAGCCAGGGCGTGCGCCTGATCCGGCTCGCCGAGACCGAGAATCTGATCGGCCTCGCGCGGGTGGATTGCCTGGAAGTGGATGATGCGGATGCGGATGGAGATCCGGACCCGGATGTCGAAACTGAGCCAGATGATGCGGCCGATCCGGAAACCGAACAATGACAACCATATACAACTTCAGCGCCGGCCCGGCGATGCTGCCGATTGCCGTCATGGAGTGTGCGCAGCGCGAGTTTCGCGACTGGCACGGCACCGGCATGTCGACGATGGAAATGAGCCATCGCGAGAAGAGCTACATCTCGATCGCGGAAAAGGCCGAGGCTGACCTGCGTGCGTTGCTGGACGTTCCGCAGGGCTACAAGGTGCTGTTTCTGCAGGGCGGTGCGACCTTGCAGTTCGCGATGGTGCCGATGAACCTGCTCGGTGCCCACGAAAGCGCGGACTATCTGGACACCGGGCAGTGGTCGCTGAAGGCGATTTCCGAGGCCAAACGGTTCTGCAAGGTCAATGTGGTCGCCTCGGCGAAAGCCAACAATTACACGACCGTGCCGGCACGTGCCTCCTGGCAGATCGATCCGAATGCGGCCTATCTGCACTACACGCCGAACGAGACGATCGGCGGTGTCGAGTTCGATTCGATCCCGGCTGACATCGAGGTGCCGCTGGTCGGCGATTTTTCTTCCACGATCCTGTCGCGCCCGCTGGACGTTTCGCGTTTCGGTCTGATCTATGCCGGTGCGCAGAAGAACATCGGGCCAGCGGGTCTGACGGTGGTGATCGTGCGCGAGGATCTGCTCCGCGAGCCGCCGGCTGGCAGCGCGTCGTTGCTCGACTATCGGGTGCATGCGGCCGCCGATTCCATGGCGAACACGCCGCCCACATATGCCTGGTATCTCGCCGGTCTGGTGTTCGAGTGGATCGCGGAACAGGGCGGACTCCAGGCCATGGCGCGTGCCAACCAGGAGAAAGCCGGCGCACTGTATGCCGCGATCGACGATTCGCCGTTCTATGCAAATCCGGTCGATCCGCCGTACCGTTCGTGGATGAACGTGCCGTTCACGCTCGCTGACGAAGCCCTCGATGCCGATTTTCTTGCCGGCGCGAGCGCTGCCGGGCTGAAGAACCTCAAGGGGCATCGTTCGGTCGGCGGCATGCGCGCGAGCATCTATAACGCGATGCCGAAGGTGGGCGTGGATACCCTGATCGAGTACATGCGCGAGTTCGAGCGGACGCGCGGATAAGCCGGGCGAACACCGTCGCCAGACATCCGCGACGCCAGCAGCATCAGAGTCACAACACCAGATGTACCGGATTCAGACGTTCAACAACATTGCGGTGAGCGGGCTGAACCGCTTTCCGCGCGATGTATACGAGATCGCCTCGGACATGGGCGATCCCGATGCAATCCTGCTGCGATCGCACAATCTGCACGACATGCAGGTGGGTGCACGGCTGAAGGCCGTTGGACGTGCCGGGGCGGGTACCAACAACGTCCCGGTTGCGCGCCTGAGTGACGCCGGTGTGGCCGTGTTCAATGCACCCGGCGCGAACGCGAATGCGGTCAAGGAGCTCGTCATCGGCGGCATGCTGCTGGCGGTGCGCAATCTTTGCCAGGCGTGGCAGTACGTGCGCGAGCTCGAGCCCGGCGACGATCTGCATGAGCGCGTCGAGCAGGGCAAAAAACAGTTCGTCGGCTCGGAGCTGCCGGGGCGCACGCTCGGCGTGGTCGGCCTCGGTGCGATCGGAGTGCAGGTCGCCAATGCGGCGCGGGCGCTCGGCATGCGTGTGCTCGGCTACGATCCGACCATCACGGTGCAAAGCGCGTGGAAGCTCGCAGCGGACGTCGAGAAGGCGATCAGCGTGGACGACCTGCTCGCGCGCTCGGACTTCGTTACGGTACACGTGCCGCTGAACGATCAGACACGTGGCCTGATCGGTCCGTCACGCATCGGCCTGCTGCGCCGGGGCGTGACGATCCTGAACTTCGCACGCGCCGAGATCGTCGACGAAGCCGCCATGATCGAAGGCCTGGATGCCGGCCGGATCCGGATGTACGTCTGCGATTTTCCGACCGCGCGCATCAAGAACCATCCGCGCGTGATTGCCCTGCCGCACATTGGTGCGTCGACGCATGAGGCGGAGGAGAACTGCGCGGTCATGGTCGCCGATCAACTGCGTGATTTTCTCGAGCATGGCACGGTGACGAACTCCGTGAATTTTCCCGAGGCCGTGTTGCCCCGGGGTTCGGGCTACCGGCTCATTGTGGTGAACCGGAACGTGCCGAACATGGTCGGCCAAGTGTCGACCGATCTGGCAAACGCCGGTCTAAACATTCTGGACATGCTCAACAAGTCGCGCGGGGAACTTGCCTACAATCTCATCGACACCGACACGGCCGTTCCGGATGCCGCTCTGAACACGATCCGATCGATCGAAGGCGTGCTTTCGGCCCGTGTGCTGGACCCGGTGTGAGCAACCCGGACGAACTCGACAAACTGCGCAGCGCGATCGACGCCATCGACCGCGATCTGCTCGATCGCATCAGCCGCCGCGCGGAACTCGCGGCGCGGGTCGCCGAAGTCAAGCGTGGGCAGGGCGAGACATTCTTCTACCGGCCCGAGCGCGAGGCGCAGGTTCTGCGTCAGGTGCAGGCCGCGAATCCCGGACCGCTCAGCGATGCAACCGTTGCGCATCTGTTCCGGGAGATCATGTCCGCGTGTCTTGCGCTGGAGCAGCCGCTGCAGGTCGCATTTCTGGGGCCGCGTGGCACCTATACCGAGGCGGCCGCGATGAAGCATTTCGGCGCCGGTGTAGAACTCGTCGCGCTCGGTTCGATCGACGAGGTGTTTCGCGAGGTGAACGCCGCGGCGGCCCAGTATGGTGTCGTGCCGATCGAGAATTCGACCGAGGGCGTGGTCACGCACACGCTGGACCAGTTCATGAACTCGCCGCTGAAGGTCTGTGGCGAGATCAAGTTGCCGATTCATCACTGTCTGATGAGCCGTGCCACGGATGTCGCGGGGGTGCGTGAGGTGTATGCGCATCAGCAGGCGCTCGCGCAGTGTCGCGCATGGCTGGTGGAACATCTGCCGGGAGTGCGGACTGTCGCCGTTGCAAGCAATGCCGAGGCCGCGCGGCTCGCTACCGAGGTGGATGGCGCGGCGGCCATTGCCGGCGAACGGGCGGCGGGTCTTTATGAACTGCGCATCCTCGCGCGCAATATCGAAGACGACGGCGGCAACACCACGCGTTTTCTAGTCATCGGCCAGCACGAGGCGCCGCCGAGCGGCAGGGACAAGACCAGCGTCATGGTTTCCGCCCACAACCGTGCGGGCGCACTGGTCGAACTGCTTGCGCCGCTGGCCGAGCATCGCGTGTCGATGACCCGTATCGAGTCGCGTCCGTCGCGCAAGGCCGCGTGGGAGTATGTGTTTTTCGTGGACATCGAAGGACATGCCGCAGAGTCGAATGTGGCGGCGGCACTTGCGGAACTCGCCAGACGGGCCAATCTGTTCAAGTCGCTCGGGTCCTACCCGGTCGCGGCATTCTGAGCGACATCGTGTCCGGGCAGGATCAGTCGCGACTGCGCGCGATGGCGACGGTGCGTGCGCTGACGCCGTATCGTCCTGGCAAACCCATCAGCGAACTGGAACGCGAACTCGGCATCCGCGATTCGGTCAAGCTTGCCTCCAACGAAAATCCGCTTGGTGCAAGCCCCCGGGCGATTGCCGCCGCACGAGCCGCACTCGATCAGATCGGCCTCTATCCGGACGGCAACGGCTTTGCGCTGAAACGTGCGCTCGCCGACCGGCTGGACATCGCGGCTTCGCGCGTCACCCTCGGCAATGGTTCGAACGACGTGCTGGACCTCATTGCGCGTGCCTTTCTGGGGCCTGGTCGCAATGCGGTGTTTTCCGAACATGCCTTCGCCGTGTATCCGATCGTCACGCAACTCGCCGGCGCGGCAGCGCGGGTGGTGTCCGCGCACGACGGTTCGCACGGTCCACGTTTCGGGCATGACGCCGCCGCGCTCGCGGCCGCTGTGGACGGATCCACCGGCGTCGTGTTCATCGCCAATCCGAACAACCCGACCGGTACCTGGCTGAACGCCGGCGCGCTCGAGGGCCTGCTGGACGCGGTCGACCCCGGTGTCGTCGTGGTGGTCGACGAGGCCTATTTCGAGTACGTCGACGAAGCGGACTACCCGGATACCTCGCGCTGGCTCCACCGGTATCCGAACCTGGTCGTCACGCGTACCTTCTCGAAGGCCTATGGTCTGGCGTCGCTGCGCGTCGGTTATGCACTTTCGAGCACGGAGATCGCCGATCTTCTGAATCGTGCGCGGCAGCCGTTCAACGTGAATTCCGCGGCGCTTGCCGCTGCCGAGGCCGCGTTGGGCGATGAAGACTTCGTCGCACGTTCGCGTGCGGTCAATGCGGCCGGCCATGCGCAGATTGCCGAGGGGTGTCAGGGACTGGACCTGCGCCATGTGCCATCGGTCGGCAATTTCATGCTGGTCGAAGTCGGCGACGCGGCGCAGGTCTACCAGAGTCTGCTGTATCAGGGCGTCATCGTGCGGCCGGTCGAAAATTACGGGTTGCCGAAACACCTGCGCGTGACCGTCGGAACCACGGAACAGAACGCGCGGTTTCTCGAGGCCCTTGCAGGGGCGCTGGGGCGATGAGCGAAACGGCGCGCATCCGTCGACTGTGCGTGATCGGCGTCGGACTGATCGGCGGTTCGTATGCGCGCGCCCTGCGTCCGCTCGCCGACGAGATCGTCGGATCGAGTCGCAACGAGGCGCATCTGGCACAGGCGGTCGAACTTGGCGTGATCGACCGGTTCGATACCGACGCGGCGCGTGCCGTGGCGGGCGCGGACCTCGTGTTCGTCTCCGTGCCGCTGGGTGCAATGCCGCGGGTGTTTTCGCATGTCGCGCAGGCGCTTGCACCAGACGCGGTGATCACCGATGGCGGCAGCGTGAAAACCTCGGTCACCAATGCCGCACGCGCGGGTCTGGGCCCGGCCTTCGCACGCTTTGTACCGGGTCATCCGATCGCCGGTACCGAGAACAGCGGTGTGGCCGCGTCGTTCGCCGAGCTGTATCGCGATCACAAGGTGATCCTGACACCGGTCGCGCAGACCGACCGTGGTGCGGTGGACCGCGTCGCGGCGTTGTGGCGTTATTGCGGAGCGCAGGTCGTCGAGATGGACCCGGCGCATCACGACGAGGTGCTGGCGGCGACCAGTCATCTGCCACACATGCTCGCGTTCGCGCTGGTCGACGCACTGGCGCGCATGAAGGAGAACGACGAGATCTTCCGGTTCGCCGCCGGCGGGTTCCGCGACTTCACGCGCATCGCGTCCAGCGACCCGGTGATGTGGCGGGATATCTGTCTTGAGAACCGCGATGCCCTGCGCGCGATGTTCGCGCGCTTCCGCGCCGATCTCGATGCGCTGGATGCCGCCGTCGAGGCCGGTGACGCACAGTGGATTCTCGAATTGTTTCAGCGTGCGAAAGCCGCGCGCGACCGTTTCACCCGGAGTCGTTGAACCATGCCCGCAGCGCGTTTTCGAGTCGATCCCGGCGGCAGCCTGCGTGGCAGCCTGCGCGTGCCCGGTGACAAGTCGATCTCGCATCGTTCGATCATGCTCGGCGCCATCGCCGACGGTGTCACCGAGATCACCGGGTTCCTGGAGGGCGCGGACAGCCTTGCGACGCTGAAGGCGTTTCGCGACATGGGCGTGAGAATCGAGGGACCGACCGATGGTCGGGTTGTGGTTCACGGCGTCGGCCGCGATGGTCTGCGTGCCTCAGCCGGCGAACTCGACCTCGGCAACTCCGGCACCTCCATGCGTCTGCTTTCCGGGCTGCTCGCCGGGCAGCGCTTCGAATCCCGCCTGACCGGTGACGGATCGCTGCGTTCGCGACCGATGCGCCGCGTGACTGAACCGCTGGCGCGAATGGGTGCACGCATCGACACCCAGGCAAACGGCACGGCGCCTCTGGTCGTGCGTCCGGTCGCCGCGCTGGGCGGCATCGACTTCGAGATGCCCGTCGCGAGTGCGCAGGTCAAGTCCGCGCTGCTGCTCGCCGGGCTGTACGCCAGTGGGCGAACCTGTGTGACGGAGCCGGCGCCGACGCGCGATCACACCGAACGCATGCTCGCCGGTTTCGGCTATCGGGTCGAACGCAACGGGGCGACGGTTTGTCTGCTGGGCGGCGGGCGGCTGCGCGGAACCGCGATCGACGTTCCGGCCGATATTTCTTCGGCGGCGTTCTTTCTGGTCGGCGCCTGTATCGCACCCGGATCGGACCTGCGGCTGCGCCATGTCGGCGTGAATCCGACCCGCATCGGCGTGATCAACATCCTGCGCGCGATGGGCGCGGATATCGATATCGTCGACGAGCGCGTCGTTGGCGGCGAACCGGTCGCGGACCTGCGGGTGCGCAGCGCGCCGTTGCACGGCATTCGCGTTCCGCAGGACCAGGTGCCGCTCGCGATCGACGAGTTCCCGGCGCTGTTCGTGGCCGCTGCCTGCGCCGAGGGCGAGACCGTTGTGACCGGCGCGGAGGAACTGCGGGTCAAGGAGAGCGACCGCATCGCGACCATGGCCACGGGGCTGGCGACGCTGGGCGTGGACGCACGGCCGACGCCCGATGGCATCGTGATCCGCGGCGGCGCGATCGCCGGCGGCCGCATCGACAGCCACGGTGACCATCGAATTGCCATGAGTTTCGCCATGGCGGCGCTGCGCGCGCGCGGCCCGGTCGAGATCGACGACTGTGCGAATGTGGACACCTCGTTTCCGGGATTCGCCGGGCTGGCCCGCGACGCGGGCCTCGCGATCACCGCCCTCAATGACTGATACACCGCCGCCCGTTCTGACGATTGACGGGCCGAGCGGCTCCGGCAAGGGCACGATCGCGCGCCGGCTGGCACGCGAACTCGGTTGGCACTACCTGGACTCGGGCGCCGTCTACCGCGCACTGGGTCTGGCGGTCGAGCGGCGCGGGCTCGACCCTGACGATGCCCAAGCCGTCGTCGAAACGGCCCGTGGACTTGCGCTCCGGTTCCGGCCGGCCGACCGTCCCGAGGACGATTGCGTGGATCTCGACGGGGTGGACGTTTCTGCGGCGCTGCGCGGCGAGGCCTGCGCGGCGCTGGCCTCGCGCGTCGCGGCGCTCGGGCCCGTGCGGGCGGCGCTGCTCGAGCGCCAGCGCGGGTTTCGGATGGCGCCGGGGCTGGTTGCCGACGGTCGCGACATGGGTACCACCGTGTTTCCGGACGCGACCCTGAAGGTGTTTCTGACCGCCAGCGCCGAGGCCCGCGCCGGGCGCCGGTATAAGCAGTTGAAGGAAAAGGGAATTGAAGTTACGATAGCGAGTCTTGCGCGCGAGATTGCCGAGCGCGACCGGCGCGACGCCGGTCGATCGGCCTCGCCGCTCAAGGCCGCTGACGATGCCGTGGTCATCGACTCGACCGATCTTTCGATCGATTCGGTCACCGCGACCGTCCGTGCAAAGCTGCACGAACGGCTCACCTCAGCCGCCTAGGGTGTAGCGCAAGAATTTGGGCCGCAACCGGCGCCAGCAGGTTGCGGGTGGTTCACTTAACACTGCATATGTCGCCCTTTCCGGGCGCGGAGTCTCCGCCTTGATGAGCGAAAGCTTTGCTGAAATGTTTGAGAAGAGCCTGGCCGGCCTTGAGATGCGGCCCGGTTCGATGGTCAAGGGCACCGTTGTCGATATTCGTCCTGACGTCATTGTCGTCAACGCCGGCCTGAAATCCGAAGGTGTCATCGATCGCGCCGAGTTCCTGAACAGGGATGGTGAACTCGAGGTCGAGCTTGGTGACGAGGTCGAGCTTTCGCTGGATGCCGTCGAGGACGGCATGGGCGCGACGCGTCTGTCGCGCGAGAAGGCCAAACGCAACCGGATCTGGGACGAACTCGAGAAGGCATTCGAGGGCGCCGCGGTCGTTTCCGGCGAACTGACCGGCAAGGTCAAGGGCGGGTTCACGATCGACATCGAAGGCGTGCGCGCGTTCCTGCCGGGCTCGCTCGTCGACGTGCGTCCGGTGCGCGATGCGTCCTATCTCGAAGGCAAGCCGCTCGAGTTCAAGGTCATCAAGCTCGACCGCCGTCGCAACAACGTCGTGGTCTCGCGCCGCGCCGTGGTTGAGCAGGAATACAGTGCTGAACGCGAGGCACTGCTTGATCAGCTGCAGGAAGGTTCGGTGTTCAAGGGTGTGGTCAAGAACCTCACCGAATACGGCGCGTTCGTCGACCTTGGTGGCATCGACGGCCTGCTGCACGTCACCGACATGGCGTGGAAGCGCGTCAAGCATCCGACCGAAGTCGTCGAAATCGGCCAGGAACTCGAGGTCAAGGTGCTGAAGTTCGACCGCGAGCGCAACCGCGTCTCGCTCGGACTCAAGCAGCTCGGCGAGGATCCGTGGAGCGACCTCGCGCGTCGTTATCCGCAAGGCCGTCGCCTGTTCGGTCGTGTTACGAACATTGCCGAGTATGGCGCGTTCGTCGAGATCGAGGATGGCGTCGAGGGTCTGGTCCACGTCTCCGAAATGGACTGGACCAACAAGAACATCCACCCGACCAAGATCGTGCAGATCGGCGACGAGGTCGAGGTCATGGTGCTCGATATCGACGAGGAGCGTCGCCGTATCTCGCTCGGCATCAAGCAGTGCAAGGCGAATCCCTGGGATGAGTTTGCGCAGAACAGCAAGAAGGGCGATCGCGTTCGCGGCCAGATCAAGTCGATCACCGACTTCGGTATCTTCATCGGCCTGCCGGGCGGCATCGACGGGCTGGTGCACCTGTCCGATCTTTCCTGGAACGAGGAAGGTGAAGAGGTCGTGCGTCGCTTCGCGAAGGGCGACGAGATTGATGCCGTGGTGCTCGGAATCGATGCCGAGCGCGAACGCATCTCGCTTGGCGTCAAGCAGCTCGAACAGGATCCGCTGTCGTCGTACATCGCGACGCATCCGAAGGGCAGCACCGTCACCGGCAAGGTCGTCGAGGTCGACGCGAAGGGCGCGGTCATTGCGCTTGAAGAGGGCGTCGAAGGTTATCTGCGCGCCTCGGAACTCGCTCGTGACCGTATCGAGGACGCGCGCACGGTGCTGAAGGTCGGCCAGGAGATCGATGCGCGGCTGACCGGCGTGGACCGCAAGAATCGCGGCATCACCCTGTCGATCCGTGCGAAGGAAGACGCCGAAGAAGCCCAGGCGCTGAAGGACTACGGCAAAGGCCAGACCTCCGGCATGGCCACGCTGGGGGATATCTTCAAGGAGCAGATCGACGACTCCAAGTAACGACGCTCTGAAGCATTCGGAGTGACCCGCGGCACATGGACGTGCCGCTCTGGCAAACCGGCGATGGACTGAACGGAGCCTCCCTGATCACTGGGCATGAGACGTACTTTTCCGGTGTGAGAGAACAGCGACGATGACGAAGTCCGAACTCATCGAACAACTCGCGCGGCTCCAGGGCCAGCTCGCCGTCAAGGATGTGGAGCTGGCCGTCAAGTGCATGCTGGATCAGATGAGCGATGCCCTCGCCGGTGGCGAGCGCATCGAAGTGCGCGGATTTGGAAGCTTTTCCCTGCATTTTCGGCCACCGAGGGTCGGGCGCAACCCGAAGACCGGCATGAGTGTCAGTCTGCCGGGAAAATACGTTCCGCATTTCAAGCCTGGCAAGGAACTGCGCAGCCGGGTCAATGGCGGGGCGGGCAATGACGATGATGGGGATTGAATCGGTCCCGACCGCATCGGGCGCGGCCTGAAGGCGACACTGTGCGTTTTCTGACAGCGGCCGTGGTCCTGATGGTCGGCGCCCTGGGCGCCGCGTTCACTTTTCTCAATCAGCGCGATGTCGCGTTGAATCTCTACTTCCTGCAATTCGACGCACCGCTCGCCCTGGCGATGATCGGCGCGGTCCTGTTCGGGGCGCTGATCGGGGCGCTCGCGATGCTGCCAAGCCTGCTGCGCTACCGCCGCCGGGCCGGCGCGATGCGCCGTCAGGCCGCCCTGACCGAACGCGAACTGAACAATCTGCGTACCATTCCGCTCAAGGATTGAGCCATACTCGGGCGCAGATGATCGAATACGCGCTGTTCCTGATCCCGGTCGCTGCCGCCGTTGGCTGGTGGTCGGGGCACCGTTCGGCCGCAAGGCGGGTCGATCTCGGTGTGTCGCTGGACTGTGGCCGCGACTACCTCAAGGGCTTGAACTACCTGCTCAACGAGCAGCCTGACAAGGCCATCGACATCTTCATCCGGATGATCGAGGTCGACAGCGAGACGGTCGAGACCCATCTGGCGCTCGGGCATTTGTTCCGGCGCCGCGGTGAGGTCGACCGTGCGATTCGCATTCACCAGAACCTCATCGCCCGACCGACCCTGTCCAAGGACCAGCGCGCCGGCGCGTTGCTGGAACTCGGCCTGGACTACATGCGCGCGGGCCTGTTCGATCGCGCCGAAAGCCTGTTCGCGGAAGTCGTCGAGACCGGCGTGCACTGCGAGTCGGCCCTTGAACAGCTGCTGATGATCTATCAGCAGGAGAAGGACTGGACGCGCGCAATCGACGTCGGCAAGCGCTTGCAGACCTATGCATCGCACGACTGGTCGGCGGACATCGCACAGTTCCACTGCCAACTGGCCGAAGAAGCGCTGGCGCGCAGCGACCGCAGCGAGGCGCAGACGCTGCTGAACAAGGCGCTTGCGGCCGACAAGAACTGCGTGCGCGCGGTCATCATGCAGGGCGATCTTGCGCGCCGCGCGAACGACTGGAAGGGTGCGCTGAAGCAATACCGCCGCGTGGAGGAGATCGACAGCGGCTATCTGCCCGAAGTCCTGATTCCGATGCGCGACAGCTTCATTGCGCTGGGCGCGATGAACGACTGGCGCCGGCATCTGGAGATCATGCTGGAGCGGCGCGCGAGCATCGGCGGCATCGAGGCACTGGCCGATCTGATCGCCGCCGAGCGCGGTGTGGTTGCCGCCGGCGAGTTCCTGCTCGAGAAACTCCAACGGCAGCCGAGCCTGGAAGGTTTGTACAAGCTCATGAGCATGAGCCTGGACGGCCGCCTGCCACCGTCGATCGATGCACTCCGGCTGTTCCGCGAACTCGCCGCAAAGCTGCTGGACTCGCAGCCGCATTACCGCTGCGAGAACTGCGGCTATCCGGCCGGAAGCCTGCACTGGCAGTGCCCGAGCTGCAAACAGTGGTCGACCATCAAGCCGCTGCAGGGGCCCGACTGGCAGCTGAAGGCGCGCCCGGGCGCGCGGCACCTGACGCTGATCTCCTCGAACGGCTGACCGCCCCGTGACCCGCGAGCGGCCCGATCCGCGGCTGATCGTTGCGCTGGACGTGGACTCGCTGGAGTCCATGCAGGCACTGGCGGCGCAGCTCGATCCCTCGCTGTGCCGCGTGAAGGTCGGCAAGGAACTGTTCACCCGTTGCGGTCCGCGTGCGCTCGAAACGCTGGCCCGGGACGGGTTCGAGGTGTTCCTCGATCTCAAGTTTCACGACATTCCCAATACGGTTGCGCGTGCCTGCGCGGCGGCTGCCGATCTCGGCGTCTGGATGATCAATGTGCACGCGCTCGGCGGCGCGCGCATGCTTGAAGCTGCGGTCGCGACCCTGGCGCCGCGCGCCAGCCGGCCGTTGCTGGTGGCCGTCACCATTCTGACCAGTCTTTCGGATCAGGATGTCGCCCAGCTCGGTCTGCCGGGCACGGCGGCGCAGAACGTCGTGCGTCTGGCGGGCCTTGCCGACGACTGCGGGCTAGACGGTGTGGTGTGTTCACCGCTGGAAATCAGCCTCGTCCACGAGGCGACCCGGCCGGGCTTCCGGCTCGTCACGCCGGGTATCCGTCCGGCCGGTGCCGGCGCGGACGATCAGCGCCGCACCCTGACACCGGCCGCGGCGATCCGCGCGGGCGCCGACTACCTCGTCATTGGAAGACCGATTACCGCGGCCGACGACCCGGCGCGGCAATTGCTGACAATCGCTTCATCGCTCGACGATTCCGACGCCTGAACGGCGTAGCTAATCTGTGCACCAAGCGCTGCGGTAACGAACGTTGCGGCGCGATTCCGAACCACTGGTTCGATTCAATGGCACAGGAGTAATTCGTGATGAAGAAGTTCATGGTTGCAATGATTGCAGGTCTCGGTCTGGCGCTGGGCGGGCAGGCTTTTGCGGCGCCGGTCAACATCAACACCGCGGCCGCGGACGAACTCGATCAGTCCCTGATCGGCGTCGGGCCGAGCAAGGCTGCGGCCATCGTGGCTGATCGTCAGGCGAACGGACCGTTCGCCTCGGCCGACGATCTGACCCGGGTCAAGGGCATCGGGCCGGCGACGGTCGAACGCAATCGCGTCGACATCCTGGTCAAGAGCGCTCAATAGGCGCTGCGCTACGGCAAGGGAATGTTTGCCGGAGTTTGAGTCGCCAGCGGCACACGGACGTGCCGCGCGGCCCATGGGCCTCTGAGCCCGACGCGTCAGCGCGTCCGACGAGCGCGGGAACGCCCGGCCCGCCCGAACATCCCACCTGCTCCATGCGTCGCTGGGGCCGCAATCGCGCTGCGGTACAATCTCCGCATGAGCGACAACAACCTCGTCTGGCACCACGCCACGGTCACCCGCACGCGCCGCGAGCGTGCAAATGGGCATCGTGGCGCCGTCGTCTGGCTCACGGGCCTTTCGGGGGCCGGCAAATCCACGGTTGCGCATGCACTGGAGGAGACGTTGTTCCGCCGCGGCTGCCGCACCTATGTGTTCGATGGCGATAACGTGCGTCACGGCCTGTGCAGCGATCTGGGCTTTTCCGAGGACGATCGCAGCGAGAACATCCGCCGCATCGGCGAGATGACCAAGCTGTTCGTGGACGCCGGCATCGTTGCCATCACGGCCTTCATATCACCGTTTCGTGCCGATCGTCAGCGCGTGCGTTCGATGTTCGCGCATGGCGACTTCTACGAGGTCTATTGCCGCTGTTCGCTGGAGATCTGCGAGCAGCGCGACGTCAAGGGGTTGTACGCGCGCGCGCGCGCCGGCGAGATTGCGCACTTCACCGGCATTTCCTCGCCGTATGAAGAACCGGAAACCCCGGAACTGAGCGTGGATACCGGCGATTCATCATTGGACGAAACGGTCGCGGAACTTCTTGAACTGCTCGAGGCCCGCGGCGTGATTGCACGCCCGACCCGCGAAAGCGCCACAATCACGAGACTATAGCCGCGGGTTGTACGTGGCATGACCGGCGCGCAGGCCGCGGTGTGGATCGCACCGATCGTGACAGCGATCGTCACCCTGTGGCTCGCGCGCCATTGCGCAGACCCGTCCTCGCGGCTTTACCTTCCGGATGCCCCGAACGCGCGCTCCCTGCATGCGCAGGTCGTATCGCGTTCGGGCGGCGTGGCGATCATCGGCGGGATGGTCGTGGGCTGGCTGGCGATGCGCGAGTGGTTTGCACCCGTCGGGAACGGCCTGATGATGGCTGCCATGGTGGTAGTGCTCGCCGCGATCTCCTGGCTCGACGACCGCATCGGTCTGTCGCCGGTCACGCGGCTGTTCGTGCACCTCGGCCTGGGCATCGCCGCGCTGGCCGCGGGACTCGCGCCGCAGGCCCTTGGTCTGCCGGGGGTCGACTGGGCGCCGCCAGTGTTACTGGCCGAGGCCCTGTGCATACTCGGCGTTGCCTGGGCCATCAACCTGTTCAATTTCATGGACGGCAGCGACGGCTTCGCAACCCTGATGGCCGCGAGCGGGTTCGGCACCTATGCCGTGCTGGGCTGGCGTGGCGGGGCCGTGGACTTCGCGCTCGCGGCGCTGGTGGTGTCGAGCGCCGCGGCGGCGTTCCTGTGGTGGAATCGTCCGCCGGCGCGCATCTTCATGGGCGATAGCGGCGCCGCGGTGCTTGGCCTACTGTTTGCGCTGTTCTCGCTGGAAGCGAACCGCGGCGGTTTGTTCCCGGTGTGGACCGCCTTGCTCGTCTTCTCACCCTTTGTCGTGGATGCGACCGTGACGTTGATTCGGCGGCTGCTGCTTGGCCGCTCGCCATTGCGCGCGCACCGCGATCACTACTACCAGCGCTGGCTGCTTGCGGGCGGCACCAAACGCGGCCTGTTCCTGCATTCGCTCTGGCTCATGGGGCTGTCCGCCGTGCTCGGCATCGCTTCGCACGATGCGGGTCCGCAGGTGCAATGGATGGTGCTGGCCGGCATTGCGGTTCTTTACCTGGCGATTGCCCGGGTCATCGATCGTCGCGCGCCGCTGTCGGCATGAGGATTCCCGGCGCGGATTTGCAGCCGCATGGCGGCCTGTGCGACGGTTAGGATTGCAGTCGAATTTTTTGTTTCTGATTCAAACACGATGATCAAACCCATCACCAAAGCGGTGTTTCCGGTCGCCGGTCTCGGCACTCGATTTCTGCCCGCCACCAAGGCGAGTCCCAAGGAAATGCTGCCGATCGTCGATCGGCCGTTGATCCAGTACGCGGTTGATGAGGCCGTGGAGGCCGGCATCACAAACCTGATTTTCATCACGGGCCGGACGAAGAACTCGATCATGGATCACTTCGACAAGGCCTACGAACTGGAAACCGAACTCGCCGCGCGGGGCAACGAGCGTCTGCTGGAACTGGCGCGCAGCGTCGTGCCGGACGGCATCACCTGCACCTATATCCGGCAGCCCGAGGCGCGTGGGCTCGGTGATGCGGTGCTATGCGCGCGGCCGGTTGTCGGCGACGAACCGTTTGCTGTGATCCTCGCCGACGATCTGGTCGCCAATCCCGGTCGCGGCTGCATGGCGCAGCTCGTCGAGCAGTACGGAAAAACGGGCTGTTCGATTCTCGCGACCGAAGAGGTGCCGCGCGAGGCGACGCATCGCTACGGCATTGTCGCCACCGATACCGGCAACGGACGGTTGTCCGAGATTCGCGGCATCGTCGAGAAGCCTGCGCCGGAAAAGGCGCCGTCCAACCTGGCAGTGATCGGACGTTACGTACTCACGCCCCGCGTTTTCGCGCGACTTGCAACCACTGAGCGGGGCACTGGGAACGAGATTCAGTTAACCGATGCGATCGCGGGGTTGCTCGCAACCGAGCGGGTGTTCGCCTACCGCTTCGAGGGTCGCCGTTATGACTGCGGCGACAAGCTGGGCTATCTCAAGGCCACCGTGGAATTCGCGCTCAATCACGCCGAGCTTGGTGAGCCATTTCGTGAGTATCTGCAGAGCCTGGGCGAGACCACGCCCTGACACGACAAGAATCGAGCGGGGGTTCATTTCCCGGGGCAGGCATGATGAGCATGCAGGTGCCGGGGGGGCGATCAGGTCGGGAAGTATTCGATCGTTTCAATCCAGCTCTGCGTTCTGGGCTGGAACCGCAGCACCGGGCCGGCGCAGACCGCACCCCAGCGTTCGCGCAGTCGCAGGGGCATGCCGGGAATCCTGGACAGAACCGAACCGGGGCGCGGGCTTGCCTGCGCACGAGGAAACTGGCCGTAGCGCGCAAGCACCCGCGTGGCCTCGTCGCGATACAGATCGAGATTCGAGCTGCGTTGGTCGGTCCGGCGTCTGAATCCGGCGAGCAGGGCCTCGACCGACCAGCATTCGGCATGCTCGAAAAACCGCGCCCAGAGATCGAAGTCCGCGGCCAGCGTCACCGATTCGTCCAGCCGAGCTCCACAGCGCTCCCACAGTCCGCGTCTCCAGAACGTCGATTCCTGTTGAATAAAGCGGCCTCCGCCCCTGTGGTGCATTCCGATCGGCAGGTTATGGCCGCGATAGAACGCGACCGGGTTGAGCGGCGTGGCGCGCGATGACTCGATCGCCACGCCATCGGCGTTGAACAGGACCGGAAACCGTGATGTCAGCCAGTCCACCTTTGGGAACGATTTCATCAGGGAGCCGACCGTGGCGAGTGTCCACGGGAAATACAGATCATCGGCGCCGAGCCAGGCCAGGATCTCGCCGGTGGCGTGTTCGAAGCCCTTGTTCAGCGCCGCGTACTGGCCGTCGTCCGGCTCGGAACACCACCAGCTGATGTGCTGTTCGTAGCGCCTGATGATGTCGACCGACCCATCGGCAGAGCCGCCGTCCACAACGATCAGTTCCAGGCCCGGAAAGTCATTGCGCACTACCGACTCGAGCGTGGCGCCCAGATAGGCCGCCATGTTGAAGCACGGGATGATGACGGAGATCGATGGCGGCGGGTTGCTCACTGGGCCACCAACATTCGATGCCGGTCGATGCTTGTCAATGCCTCGGTCAATGAGAGTTGCAGCCTTTGCGATGTGAACCGGCGCCGCATCGTCGATTGAAGACGCCGATACTGTCGATACCACTCGGCCGGACTGATTGCCGCGCTACGATCCACCGCCGCTGAAATGGCCTCGATCGAATCAGTCTCGATTATGACGCCGAAACCGTCTGCGTCGATGGCCGCGCTGCGCAGATGGACTGGCAGCAGCCCCGAACGCATGGGGGTCCATACGCTGTCGCCTCCGCCTTCCGCGCAGGACAGCACCAGGTTCCACGCGCAGCGTCGTGCGATGGAGCGGTACTTCGCTGTGCGTACATCGACGAATCCATGAAGCGAAATATTCGGTGTCTCGAACAGTTCCCGCCGGTACATGTCACAAAATTCCGGGTTCGCCCTGACTCGGCCGAAGATGTGCAGTTCCAGGTCGGGTCGCGAAGAGAAGACCTCGAGCGCGAGGTCGAGCCCCTTGTAGACTAGCCCGGTGCCGGCCATCCAGAGGAACCGTCGTCTCGCGGTAAACGGGTTGCGGAAACGAATCGTCGGAATGTCGTTCAGACAGCCGGGCGCGAGCCTCGTCACGGCGTCAGCCCGCTGGCGCCAGATCTGTTGAGCGAAGGCTGAGTCCATGCACAGAACCAGATCGGAGGCATCGATCATGGTGTCGGTCAGAAATTCCGGACGCTGCTCGGTGTAGTCACCGCCGCGACCGGAATGAAGCCGATTCAGTCGTGCATGCAGTGCGCGGCGGACGAATCCCGGTGGGAGTTCCGTGCCCAATAGAACCTTCACGGCCTCGTTGGCGGCTGACTTGAGGGCCGTTGTAAATGCCGGGCCCTGGCCAACGATCAGGGAATAGTCGGATGCGTCGAAATCCAGCGTGCTCTCGCAATCAATCACATCCAGAGAATACCCCAGCTCCGTAATCGTTGTAGCGATCGTCACTGCGTTGCGACGGTTTGGGTGTAGATGCCAATCGCCAAACTCGCTGGAAACCAGTGGATCGGCGACGTAGCACAGCAGTGCTTTTTTGGCGTCTTGCGGCGGGTTGCGACAATACGCAAACGGTTGCATTTGCGAAGTCACGAAAGCCCGCCGATTCAGGACGGCCTGAAGTAAAAATGCGCGAAAATTCTCGGATGACGGAAGGCAAGCCGGGCGAGCGCTCGGCGGGCGCGGGCTGCGTCGCGGCGTGAAACCTGTCCGAGTTCACGGTACTTTTGAAGGGAGATCTGCACGAAGTCCCAGCGGGATTTCGTTGCGGCATCCGGCGGCAGTGCCGCAATCGTGTCGTGAAATTTCTCCGCCGCATACACCATGTCTTCCAGGCTGGCGACGGTGTGGGTGACACTGCATGATTCGTCGGTTCGGCGATATTCCTGCAGGGTTTCTGGCACGTAGATGCCCGGATGTTCAATCGCCAGTGATACGCGCGCATCCCAGTCCTGCCAGAGCCGGATCCTCGGATCGAACGCGGGCGTCGGGATCAGGCAACGGTGTACGAGTTCGTTGCGAAGGTGTGCGGTGAATCGTGACGGTCGCAGGAGTGCGCCGACGAGCGTATCGCGTGGAACGGGGCCGCCGGCCCCGAAGGCCCTGGAAAAATCCCACTCGCTCAGCGGGGTGCCATCGGAATCCACAAGCCGGACATTCGAAAATGCGAATCCGGCGTCGGAATGCGTGAGCAGCGCATCGGATTCAAGCTCAAGCTTGCGTGGCAGAAACCGGTCGTCGGCATCCAGCCAGGTGACGAGGTCGCCCGTGCACAGCCCGGCGACCTTGGTCTTGTTCGGCGTGATGCCGAGGTTGCGTTCGTTGAACTCGATGCGGAACAGGCCCGGATGCCGGTTCGCGTAGGCGGTCAGAAGCTCGCGCGTTCCATCGCTCGATCCGTCGTCACAGATGACGATCTCGCTGGCCGGTCGCGTTTGCGCGAGGACGCTGTCGATCGCCGCGGCTATGTAGCGCTCGGAGTTGTAGGTCGTCAGCCAGACACTGATGCGCACGATGGAGCCTAAAGTCTGGCGATGCGTTCGCGCTGCGCGCTGAAGTTCGCGATGGCATCGCGAAGGCCGTCGGCGCGGGCGCGTTCCTTGGCGACGACTTCCGCAGGCGCACGCTCGACGAAGCTGGCATTCGACAGCTTGCGCTCGATCTGTTCGATCTGCGCGGACAGCTTGCCGAGTTCCTTGTCGAGCCGGGCGAGTTCGGCATCCTTGTCGATGAGCCCTGCCAGCGGAATCAGAATCGTTGTGCCGCCGGCAATGGCGGTCGCGCTCTCCGGGCCGGTTTCGCCATCGGCCAGACGGCTTGCGGACTCGATGCGTGCGAGTGCGGAAATCAGACCCGCATTGCGTTCGAACCAGTCCCGTTCTTCATCGTTGCCGCCCTGTACCAGCACCGGCAATGGCTTGCCTGGCGCGATGTCCATTTCCGCACGGATGCGCCGCACGCCCAGCACGAAGCTCTGCAGCCAGGTCATTTCCTGCTCGGCCGCGGGGTCCGCGACGATGGCGTCGGATTCAGGGTAGGGCGCGAGCATGATCGTCTCGCCCGCGACGCCGAGGCGATCCGCAACGGGTCGCCAGACGGCCTCCGTGATGAACGGCATGATCGGATGCAGCAGACGCAGGGTGTTTTCGAGCACGTCGAGCAGGGTGTGACGTGTCGTGGCCGCCATCTGCAAATCGCTCGCGTCGTTCAGCACGGGCTTGGTCAGTTCCAGATACCAGTCGCAGTAGGCATGCCAGACAAAGTCGTGCAGCGCGTTCGCGGCGAGATCGAACCGGTAACTGCCGATTGCGTCATTGACGATGCGCACGGTGCCGGCGAGCCGTGAACGAATCCAGCGGTCGGCGAGCGTAAGCCGGTCGGTGTGCGGCGTGATGTCCGCACCGTCCTCGCAGCGCATCAGCACATAGCGCGCGGCGTTCCACAGCTTGTTGCAAAAGTTGCGATAGCCTTCAATGCGGCCGACATCAAAGTTGATGTCGCGCCCGGTGCTGGCCAGCGCCGCGAACGTGAAGCGCAGTGCGTCGGTGCCGTAGCCCTTGATGCCCTGCGGAAAGTCCTCGCGGGTATGACGTTCAATGGTTGCGGCCATTTGTGGCTGCATCAGTCCAGCGATGCGTTTTTCAACCAGCGTTTCGAGGTCGATGCCGTCGATCAGGTCGATCGGATCGAGCACATTGCCCTTGGACTTCGACATCTTCTGGCCGTGCGCGTCGCGCACCAGCCCGTGGA
Organism: Chromatiales bacterium; assembly: GCA_020445605.1. Taxonomy (NCBI): domain Bacteria; kingdom Pseudomonadati; phylum Pseudomonadota; class Gammaproteobacteria; order Chromatiales; species Chromatiales bacterium. The sequence continues at coordinate 87,703 of JAGRGH010000051.1, read as the reverse complement.
TGTAGACCTCGCGAAACGGCACGTCGTCCATGAACTTCAGGCCCATCATGATCATCCGGGCAACCCAGAAAAAGATGATGTCGAAGCCCGTGACCAGCACGCTGGTCGGGTAGAAACTGCGCAGCGCCTCGGTGTTTTCCGGCCAGCCGAGTGTGGAGAACGGCCACAGCGCCGAGGAGAACCAGGTGTCCAGCACGTCGTCGTCCTGGCGCAGCGGGCGATCGCCCAGTGCGTGGCGTTCGCGGACCTCGACTTCACTACGTCCGACATAGACATTGCCCGCCTCGTCGTACCAGGCCGGGATGCGGTGTCCCCACCAGATCTGCCGCGAGATGCACCAGTCCTGGATGTTGCGCATCCATTCGTAGTAGGTCTTGGTCCAGTTCTCGGGCACAAAGCGGATGCGGCCGTTCTCGACCGCGCGGATCGCGGTCTCGGCGAGCGGGCCGGCACGCACGAACCATTGGTCGGTCAGCCACGGTTCCAGCACGGCACCCGAGCGGTCGCCGCGCGGCACGACGTGACGGTGCGCTTCAATGCGCTCGATCAGGCCGACGGTTTCGAGATCCGCGATGATGCGCCTGCGTGCCTCGTAGCGATCCAGCCCGCGGTAGGCCTCGGGTGCGTTGTCGTTGATGGCCGCGTTGCGATCCAGCACGTTGATCAGCGGCAGGCCGTGGCGCTCGCCGACGGCGTAGTCGTTGAAGTCGTGCGCGGGCGTGATTTTCACGCAGCCCGAGCCGAAGGTCGGATCGACATAGGTGTCGGCGATCACCGGAATGCGCCGGCCGGTCAGCGGCAGTTCGACTTCGCGGCCGATCAGCGCCTGATAGCGTTCGTCCTCGGGGTGCACCGCCACGGCGGTGTCGCCGAGCATGGTTTCCGGCCGGGTCGTGGCGACGACCAGCTGCCCGCTGCCGTCCGCGAGCGGATAGCGCAGGTGCCAGAGGTAGCCATTGTCCTCGACGTTCTCGACCTCCAGATCGCTGACCGCCGTGTGCAGTACCGGGTCCCAGTTCACGAGGCGCTGGCCGCGATAGATCAGACCCTCCTCGTACAGGCGCACGAACACCTCGCGCACGGCGGCCGACAGGCCCTCGTCCATGGTGAAGCGCTCGCGCGACCAGTCGACCGAGGCACCCATTCGGCGCAGCTGGCGCGTGATGCGCCCGCCGGACTCCTGCTTCCACTGCCAGACGCGCTCGATGAACACCTCGCGACCCAGGTCGTGGCGGGTCTTGCCCGTCGCGTTCAGCTGGCGCTCGACGACCATCTGCGTCGCGATCCCGGCATGGTCGGTCCCCGGCTGCCAGAGCGTGCGCCGGCCGCGCATGCGGTGGTAGCGGGTCAGGGCGTCCATGATCGTGTCCTGGAACGCGTGGCCCATGTGCAGGCTGCCCGTGACGTTGGGCGGCGGGATCATGATGCAGTACGGCGCGCCGTCGCCGCTGGGCGCGAACACGCCGGCCTGTTCCCAGCGTCCGTAAAGATCGGACTCGATCGCGGCGGGATCGAAGCTTTTGTCCATGGTCAGGAAGGGGCGGAGCGAATAAAGGCGCGATTATAACGGGCGGCCACGGGCGGCTGGTCGGCCGCATGCGGGCGGGTGCGCTAGAAGCAGGGGGTCAGAATCTTGTGCTGGTCGGCGAAGCCCGCGACCTCGGTCTCGGCCGTCTCCATGCACTCGAACTGGTCGCCCAGGCGGTTGGCGGCGGCCTGGGTCAGATTGACCTTCATTCCGGTCTTGCCGGCGGGTTTCTCGATCTTGAAGATGTAGTTCAGGTCCTTGCCGGCGAGCTTCTCCACGCCACTGCTCATGCCGGCGCCGATCGCCACGACGCCGTAGTGGCAGATCACGCGAAAACCCAGGCCGGTTTCGGATTCCAGCGCGTTGAACTCGCGCAGCATCGTCGCGATGCGTCCGGGCGCGTCCGGCGCGTCGCGCCAGAACGCCAGGAGGCCGTCGCCCATGTATTCGTTCACCATGCCGCCGCTGGCTTGGACGATGCGCTCGCACTCGCGGCCCCACATGCGGAATTTCAGCGAGACTTCGCTTTGGGGCAGTTCCTGGATCAGCCGGGTCGAGCCCTTCACGTCGGCGAGCAGCAGCCAGACCGGCGTGGTGTTCACCGCGATGACCGTGCGATCGGAGGCGATGCTGGACGCATCGCGGGTCAGCGTCTCGTCGCGCAGCTCGCCGAACTCGAACTGGCTGTCGCCGATGCGCACGGTGTCGCCGTCTTTCAGCGGCATCGGCCGGCTGAGGCGGTTTTCGTTCAGATAGGTGCCGTTGGTGCTGCCCAGATCGATGATCAGCCAGCGGCGGCCGGCGTCGTCGTACTGGAACATCGCGTGCTCGCGCGAGGCGCGATCGTCCTCGAGCACGAACTTGCACTTCTGCGAGCGACCAACGTTGAACGACATGCGCAGCGGAATTCGCTCACCCTTGAACACGAGCCAGGCCTTGATCGAGCGGTTGTCGGTGGGGTCGGTCATCGGGCTTGCCGGCATCCGCTGCCGCCGGGGGCGGGCAGGTGAACGCGTCGCGCTGCGGCTGGTCGCCGTGCTGCCGGGCGGGGCTGGTCGGGCCGGATCGGGGCTCGGTGTGCCGGATGAATCACGAGGTCCTCTGCCGCAGTGCCGTCGTGGGACCCATTCTTGCAGAAAATCGCGGCAGGCGTTGTGCGCTGCGGCAGCCTGGGCCATTTGCCCCATCCGGTCGCCAGGGCAGGCCTGCGGCCGCCTTGTCAGTGGCCTCCCGGTGTTCTAGCCTTCTGGAGTGGGAAATGAACGGGTTTCAACGCGGGAGCAGGGATCATGCGTCTGTCCGATGTCGCCAGACTCCAAGCGATCCGCCCGGTGCAGCCGGTCGGGCGGGGGATCGTGCATCCGGCCTTTTTGGACCCTGTGCCCGGCGTCGATCTCTTGAAAAGGGCTCTGACTCCTTAAATCCTTGTATCTCTATTGATGCCAATCAGGTGTCTCGCACTTCCTTTTATTTTCAATCCATCAGATAGAGGTTGGTACTCTGATGAAGGCCAACATGTAAGCACCAATGAGAACTACTCCGCAGGTTTTTATTACGGCAGTACAGCGTTTACAGAGTGGCATAACTTCTTCACATTTGATCTATCCGGTCTATCCGGCAATGTGAATTCAGCAGTATTTCGTTTTTATGTGGGAAACACTGACAACGGCACCCACCCTTCCACCAACGGATTCTTTTCAATTTACGATGTGAATACGGCTCTCCCAGCCCTTCTTGGCGACTCCACTACTGATGTTTCTATATTCAATGACTTGGGTACAGGTGTAAATTACGGGTCAGTTTTGATACCCGACTATGCGAGCTATTCATTTAGAGAAATCACCTTTAATTCAGAAGGTATTTCCGCGATATACAATAGCCTGGGTGGTTCTTTTGTTTTCGGCGGCGCCATGGATAACGATTTTCGAATGGGCGGCGGCACTGGCGGCACGAATCCGTTCGTACCGATCCTTACAATCGATATCACGCAATCTGTTCCACTGCCAACTACACTATTCCTAATTTTATACATGCTTCCTTTGGTCAATTTAACAATTAAAAATATAGGGGTCAGCTTAGATTCAAGAATCAAGTGCAACACTGAATTTAAGGGGCAGAGCCACTGCTGTCCCACAAAAGGGGAACAAAAAAGGCTTAAACCGCTGCTGGTTGATACAATGAATGTTCCACTATAAAAAGGGGGCAGAGCCCTATAAAAAGGGGTCAGAGCCCTTTATTTGGCCTGCCGCAGGTGTTACGATCCCCCTTCTGCTGCGAAGGGGGTGGGTAAATGCCACGAAAACCACGTTTTTATCTACCTGGAGTGCCGGTCCATGTCGTCCAGCGTGGCCACAGTCGCGAGCCGGTGTTCTTCGAGGATTCCGACTACGCGGCCTATCTCGGCTGGCTTGGCGAGGCGGCCGTGCGCTATGGCTGTGCGATCCACGCCTACGTTCTGATGACCAATCACATTCATGTGTTGGTCACACCAGCCGAGAAAGACGGCATCAGCCGCATGATGCAGTACGTCGGCCGGCGCTATGTGCCGTACGTCAATCACCTGTATGGCACCAGCGGCTCGATCTGGGAGGGGCGCTACAAGGCCAGCCTGATCCACGACGAGGAGTATCTGTTGGCCTGCATGCGCTACATCGAGCTCAATCCGGTCCGGGCGGACATGGTCCGCTCACCGGCGGGCTACCGGTGGAGCAGTTATCGGGCGAATGCGCAGGGCAAGGCCGACGATCTGGTCACTGCTCATGCGCTGTATCTGAACCTGGCGCGGACCCGCCCGGCACGGCTCGAGGCGTACAAGGCGCTGTTCAAGGCGCATGTCGAACCGGGCGCTCTCGAGCAGATTCGCGCGGCTTGGCGCACGGGCACGCCGCTCGGCAACGATCATTTCCGCGAGCGGATCGAGGCGAAGCTCAAGTGCAACGTGGGGCATTCCAGGCGCGGGCGCCCGTCGATTCCGCGGCTGGAAGTCGAGGAAATTCCCAGCTAGGCGCCGCGCCCGCCCGACCGGCCACCGTACCGCCGAAGTAACGGGGCGAACGGCTGATTGCGCCGTACCGGGGAAGTCGGAAATGGCGCTCCCTAGGGGATTCGAACCCCTGTTACCGCCGTGAGAGGGCGGCGTCCTGGGCCTCTAGACGAAGGGAGCGGCGAGGTGCCGGGCTGGCAGGCGATGGTATTATAAACGGATCGTTCCGCCACTCAATCGTGCCGTGTCAGGCATGGGGCCCACGGCCGGCGGAACCCGCTTCAAAGCAGGAACCACCGCCATTCATTCCGCCCCTGCCGTCATCCCGCGGTCCGCGCACACGATCTCGCGCAGCCTGATCAGCGAAAGCGCGCTGAAGGTCCTCTACCGGCTGCACAAGTCCGGGTTCCAGGCCCATCTCGTCGGCGGCGGGGTTCGCGATCTGCTGCTCGGGCGTGAGCCGAAGGACTTCGACGTTGCGACCGACGCCCGCCCGGAGCAGGTCGCGGAGCTGTTTCGCAATGCCCGGTTGATCGGCCGTCGGTTCCGGTTGGCCCATGTGCGCTACGGGCGCGACATCGTCGAGGTTGCGACCTTCCGTAAGGGCAGCGACCCGGATGAAGACCACGACGGCATGACCGTGGACGGCGACGGTCGCCTGCTGCGCGACAACGTCTACGGCACGATCGAGGAGGACGCCTGGCGGCGCGACTTCACGGTCAACGCGCTCTACTACAACATCGACGACTTCTCGGTGCTGGATTTCGTCGGCGGCCGGGCCGATCTGGATGCCGGCGTGATCCGGCTGATCGGCGATCCGGAACGTCGATACCGCGAAGACCCGGTGCGCATGCTGCGCGCGGCACGTTTCGCGGCGAAGCTCGGTTTCACGCTGGAGAAGCACACTGAGGAGCTGATCTGGCAGCTTGGCGGCCTGCTCGGCGATATCCCGCCGGCGCGGTTGTTCGATGAAGTGCTGAAGCTGTTCATGACTGGCCATGCTTTGCAGTCGTTCGAACAGATTCGCCACTTCCGGCTGTTCGGCCAGCTGTTTCCGGCGACCGAATCCGCGCTCGCGCAGGAGGTCCAGCACTTTCCGATCACCTTCGTTGCGCGCGCGATGGAAAATACTGATGTGCGCATCGCCGATGGCCGCCCCGTTACGCCGGCGTTTCTGTTTGCCACGCTGCTGTGGGAACCGGTTCGACTGCGCGCCGAGCGCGAAATGACCAGCGAGGCCGTGCCGGCCGAGGTGATCGATCGCGCGGCCGATGCGGTGCTCGACGGGCAGGCCGCGCGTGTGAGCATTCCACGCCGTTTCACGAGCGTCATTCGCGAGATCTGGCGTCTGCAACCGCGCTTCGAGCAACGCAACGGCAATCGGGCGAAGCGGTTTCTGACGCATCCGCGATTTCGCGCAGCCTATGATTTCCTGCTGCTGCGCGCGGAATCCGGCGAGGTTGAGCCGGCACTGGCCGAGTGGTGGACGGACCTTGCAGAGGGGCGTGCCGAGCCGGCGCCAATCGAGGCCGACGGACCGAAACGCCGCAACCGCCGGCGCCGGCGCCGGCGCAAACCGGCAGCCGAATCCGGGTCGTGACCCGGGCCTATGTGGGGCTCGGCGCCAATCTCGGCGACCCGGCCACCCGGATCGGGCAGGCCTTTAATGCGCTCGCCGGCACGGAACGGACTACGCTGGTCGCGCGCTCGCCGGTCTACCGGAGTGCGCCGCTAGGGCCGCCGGATCAGCCGGACTACCTGAACGCCGTCGCGGCACTGGATACCGCGCTCGAGCCGGCCGCGCTGCTCGATGCCCTGTTTGCGATCGAGCGCGCGGCGGGGCGCGATCGCCGGGCCGGGACGCGCTGGGGACCACGTGTGCTGGACCTAGACCTGCTGTTGTTCGGCGCACGAGTCGCGTCGGACCCGAAGCTCACGCTGCCCCACCCGCAGATGCACCGTCGTGATTTCGTGCTGCAACCGTTGCTGGATCTCGCGCCGGACATCGTGATTCCCGGTCGCGGCCCGGCCGTTGCGCTGCTGGCTGCGCTCGACGAGCGTCATGATCTGCGGCGTGTCGCTCCATGAGCCGCGAAACACGGCGTTTCATCGCGATCGAGGGGCCGATCGGCGTCGGCAAGACCACGCTGGCCACGCGGCTGGCCGAGACGCTCGGTGCGCAGCTGCTGCTCGAGCGCCCGGCGGACAATCCCTTCCTCGATCGTTTCTATCGCGCACCGCGCGAGGCGGCGCTTGCGACCCAGCTGCATTTTCTCCTGCAACGCGAACAGCAGCTGCGCGAACTGCGCCAGGGCGATCTGTTCCGGCAGGCGCTGGTCGCCGACTTCATGATCGAGAAAGATCGGCTGTTCGCCGAGATCACGCTGGACCGGGCCGAGTTTGCACTGTACGAACAGGTGCAGCGTCATCTGGCGATCGATCCGCCGCGTCCGGATGTCGTGCTGTATCTCCAGGCGTCGGCGCCGGTGTTGCTTGAGCGCATCGCGCGCCGCGGGCGTCCGGCCGAACGTGCGATCCGTGCCGAGTATCTGGATGCCCTGGGCGAACGCTATGCGCGGCTGTTCTACGACTACACGGCCGCACCCGTGGTGATCATCAACACCAGCCACATCAACCCGATTGCGAACGACGCCGATCTGGCGCTGGTGCTGCGTGCGATCGAGCGGGCCGAGCATGGCCTGCACTATCTGAACGCGCAGTCGGCCGCGATGGAACGGGTATGACGGTCGTGCCGGGGCGTGGCGGTTGCCGGTATGCTTTGCGACCTGTTCGTTGCCGTGCGAAACCATGACCGACATCAACCTGACCACGCTCAACCGCATGAAGGCCGACGGCAGAAAGATTGCCGTGCTGACGGCCTATGACGCGAGCTTCGCGCGCGTGCTCGCCGCGGCCGGTGTGGATGTGATCCTGATCGGCGACTCGCTGGGCATGGTGATCCAGGGGCATGGCTCCACGCTGCCCGTGCGTATCGACGACATGGCCTACCACTCGGCCTGCGTCGCGCGTGCCGCCGCGCCGTGTTTCATCATCGCGGACCTGCCGTTTCTGACCTATACCAGCCGCGTGCAGGCGCTCGAGAACGCCGGCCGGCTGCTGGCCGAGGGCGGGGCGCACATGGTCAAGCTCGAAGGCGGCCGAGCGCAGCTTGCAGTCGTTGAGGCACTGGCCGAGCAGGGCATACCGGTGTGCGCGCATCTCGGTCTCACGCCGCAATCGGTGCACCGCTTCGGCGGCTATCGCGTGCAGGGCCGCGATCCGGCACAGGCCGACACCATCGCGCGCGATGCGCTGGACCTGCAGAACGCCGGTGCGCAGATGCTGGTGCTCGAATGTGTGCCGGCGCCGCTCGCCGCGCGGATCACGGCGAGCCTCGCGATTCCAACCATCGGCATCGGAGCGGGCGTCGACTGCGACGGCCAGGTGCTGGTGCTGCACGACATGCTCGGCATGGGCGGGCCAAGGCCGCGCTTCGTGCGCGATTTTCTGGCCGGGAGCGGCTCGATCGAGGCCGCGGTGCGCGCCTATGTTCAGGCCGTGCGCGCCGGTGAGTTCCCGGCGGAAGAGCACTGTTACGCCTGATGCAGACGCTGCGCGATGCCGACGAGCTGCGTGCCTGGCGTGCGGAGCTGCGCGCGAGCGGCGAGTCGCTTGCCTTCGTGCCGACCATGGGCAATCTGCACGACGGCCACCTGCATCTCGTGGAGGTTGCGCGCGAGCGTGCCACGCGCAGCATCGTCAGCATCTTCGTCAATCCGATGCAGTTCGGTGCGGGCGAGGACTTCGAGCGCTATCCGCGCACCGAGGGTGCTGATGCCGCGCGGCTGGTCGATGCAGGTGCCGACGCCTTGTTTCTGCCCGGCGTCAGGACGCTGTACCCGCACGGTCCCGGCGATCAGACCCGCGTGGAAGTGCCGGGTATCTCCGACATCCATTGTGGCGCCGCGCGACCCGGACATTTCGTCGGCGTCGCGACCGTCGTGCTGAAGCTCTTCAATCTGGTGCAGCCCGATATCGCGGTGTTCGGCCGCAAGGATTTTCAGCAGCTGCTGGTGATCCGGCGCATGGTCGCCGATCTGAACCTGCCGCTCGAGATCGTAGGTGTGCCGACGGTGCGCGAGGCCGATGGGCTGGCGATGAGTTCGCGCAACGGCTATCTCGATGCCGACCAACGCAAGCGTGCAGCGGGGCTTTATGCAACGCTGGTCATGGCGCGCGAGCGCGTGCTGGCCGGTGATCCGATCGCCGAGATCGAACGCAATGCCGCGGCCGGACTCGCGGTCGGCGGCTTCGTCCCCGAGTACCTGCGGGTGTGCGACGCGACGACGCTTGCGCCGGCAGGTGCGGACACGCGCGACCTGGTGATTCTCGCTGCTGCGCGCATGGGCGCGACGCGGCTGATCGACAACCTCGAATTTACGCGCGGCGATCAGGCCGCAACTGCGGTGCCCGGGCGCTAGCAGGCTGTTGAGCTTCTCTTTTCAGCAGCCTGATATCGCGGGACAGGACACTATTCCCCGGTGCCCTGACCGCCGTCGGTCGTGGCCGGCGCACGTGCTGGCTCCGGTCTGACCTCGGGCGCCGGTGTGCGCGCCGGTTCGGGCTTCGGTTCCGCTGCGGGGCGTGCCTCGGTCGGTTGCGGCGCAGGCGCCGCGGCGCTTTCGGCCGGACGCGGTGCCGGCGTTTCCGGCGCCGAATGTGCCGGGCCCTCTCCCGCACCGTTGCCGCCATGCTGGGCGGGCGGCTGGCTCGGTGGCGCCGATGGGTCGCTGGCGTCGCGCGGTGCCCGCTCTTTGGGCGGGCGCTGCTGATGCTGGCGACGCGGCCGTTCGGTACCGTCGCCGCCGTTGTTGTCCCGAGTCTGCGCCTCGCCACCGGCCGCGGGGTTGTCCGAAGTGTCGGCCGCGGCGCCGGACTCACCGGCTGGCGCTGAACCCTCGCGTGCGCGACGGCGTCCGCGGCCGCCGCGGCGACCGCGCCGATTGGCCTTCTTCACGGGCGCGGCACCGGCGTCTTCCGGCGCGGGTGCAGGCGTGGTAGTGGCCGATTCGTTCGCCGGCACGGCGGGAGCCGTGGCCTGCGGCGCGTCGCCGGCCGCGGGGCTGGCGGTCGGCGGACTCGTCGGTTCGGCACCGGTCGGTGCCGTGGCGTCTGTGCTTGGCGTGGTCCCGGGCTCGCCGGAATTACGCGAGCGCTGACCGCGTCGCGAACGTTGCCGGTTTGGGTCGCGTGACTGTCCGTCCTGGCGATTGCGCGGTTCGTTCTGCTCCGGACGCTCGGTGCTTTCGCTGCGCTGCGGGCGTTCGCCGCGGTCGCGATTCTGCCCGCCGTCGCGACGACCGTCGCGCCGCTCGCCGCCTTCACGCCGCTGACCGCGCCCACGCTCGTGGCGCGAACGCCCATCATTGCCGCGCCCCGGTTGGCGCGGTTGCGCGGCGCCTGCGGTGTTCGCGGGCGCGGCTTCCGGCGGGTTGACCGGTGCTGCGACCGGGGCCGATTCGCCCGGCGCATCGTTGGCCGCGGATGCCGGCACGGCGTTCTCGCCGGTGCCGACCAGCGCGCGCCAGACGCGTCGCAGCAGGCCGTTGTTGACGGCCGGCGCGGCCGCTGCAACCGCGGCGGTCGTTGCCGACATCTCGGCGTCGGAGGGCGGTGCCGGCTGCCGCGCGGGCGCGGGCGGCGGGCGGTCGATCGCGCGCACGGCGGGTTCGTCCGGTGCGCGCATGCGTGGTTCGCCGGTTTCGGCGGATTCCTCGACGGCCTCGACCATCTCGTAGCTGACCGGTCGTTCGGTCTCCTCGCTGACGTCGGCACGGCGCACTCGCTCGATGCTGTAGTGCGGCGTTTCCAAGTTCATGTTTGGGACCACGACGATGGTCACGTCGTTGCGGGTCTGCACTTCTTCGATCGCCCGGCGCTTTTCATTCAGCAGGAAGGTCGCGACGTCGACCGGCGTCTGCGCGACCACGCGCGCGGTGCCGTCCTTCATGGCCTCTTCCTCGAGCAGGCGCAGGATGGACAGCGCGAGCGAGTGCACGGTGCGCACCGAGCCGCAGCCGCTGCAACGCGGGCAGACCATGTGGCTGGACTCGCCGAGCGACGGGCGCAGGCGCTGGCGCGACATCTCCATGAGGCCGAAGCGCGAGATGCGCCCGAGCTGCACGCGCGCGCGGTCCATCTTCAGCGCCTCGTGCATGCGGTTCTCGACCTTGCGCTGGTTTTTCGACGGGCCCATGTCGATGAAGTCGATCACGATCAGTCCGCCGAGGTCGCGGATGCGCAGCTGGCGGGCGAGTTCGTCGACGGCCTCGAGGTTCGTGTTGAGCGCCGTATCCTCGATGTCCGCGCCCTTGGTCGCGCGTGCGGAGTTCACGTCGATCGCGGTCAGCGCCTCGCTGTGGTCGATCGAGATGGAACCACCGGACGGCAGCTTGACCTCGCGCGTGAACGCCGACTCGATCTGCGATTCGATCTGGTAGCGGCTGAACAGCGGTACGCGGTCGGTATAGAGCTTCAGCCGGCGCAGGTTCTCCGGCATGACCTGCTGCATGAAGCCGCGCGCCTGTTCATGCACGCGCTCGTTGTCGACGATGATCTCGTTGATGTCCGGGCGCAGGTAGTCGCGGATCGCGCGGATGATGATGTTCGAATCTTGAAAGATCAGGAACGGCGCGGGGCGCGCCTCGGCCGAGCGCGAGATCGCGTCCCACAGATGCAGCAGGTAGTTGAGGTCCCACTGCAGTTCCTCGACCTGCCGGCCGACCCCGGCCGTGCGCACGATCAGGCCCATGCCCGCAGGCACTTCCAGACCGGAGAGCGCCTCGCGCATCTCGGTGCGGTCCTTGCCTTCGACGCGCCGCGAGACGCCACCTGCGCGCGGGTTGTTCGGCATGAGTACCAGGTAGCGGCCGGCGAGGCTGACGAAGGTCGTCAGCGCCGCGCCCTTGTTGCCGCGCTCTTCCTTCTCGATCTCGACGACGAGTTCCTGGCCTTCGCGCAGGGCCTCGGCGATGGTCGCGCGGCCGCCCTTTTCCTGAGCGCTTTCGGAGAAGTATTCGCGTGCGACCTCCTTGAACGGCAGGAACCCCTGGCGGTCGGCGCCGTAGTCGACGAACGCGGCCTCGAGGCTGGGCTCGATGCGCGTGATGCGACCCTTATAGATGTTGGATTTGCGTTGTTCGCGTCCGGGCGACTCGATGTCCAGGTCGTATAGCCGCTGGCCGTCGACGAGCGCCACGCGCAGCTCTTCGCGCTGCGTGGCATTGATCAGCATTCGGTTCATTCGCGCGGGTCCTTGTTATGTTGTTGGATCGCGCGGTGCGGGGCAGGCGGGTGGCGGCGCCGCTCCTGGCGCTCTGTACGAACACGCATGCCGCTCAAGCGGTGCGCCTCCCGGATCGGACGCACGCGTGCCGCCAGACCGGAGAATGCGGGACCGGGCCCGCAGTTCGTTGCCGAATTGTCGCGCCGCGGTCGGACCGCGACGCGGAATGTCCGATTGTTGCCTGCCCGGCGCACTCGCGTGATGCCGGTGTTGCTACGGGCCCCCGCGCTTGTGCCACGGTGGCCGCCAGGTTCCCCGGCTCCGCGGCGCGTCCGGCCGGACCCTCCGGCCGATTACCATTTGAGCGCTGCCTGCAGACGGGGCATGTCTCTTCGGCGTGGCGCGATTGAATTGCGCTCGCCGTTGTGGCGGTGGTTCGACGGGCGTCGCCGGGTGAGGGCTCAGACGGCCGGATTCGGCTCGAAGGCTGGCAGCGGGTTGGCGCGGCCGTGACACCGGCCGGGGCCGGGGTGACGCCTTGCGGGCGGAAGGTGTCGATCCATCGCCGCCGTCGCGGGGCCGGACGCTTTGGTCCATGCACCGTAACGGACCGCGCGAGTGTATCAGCCGGGCCGGGAAGCCACAATCGGCGTGTTGTCAAGCTTCAGTCGGAGGGGGCGTCGCCGTCGACCGGCGCGATCCAGCGCACGGCGTCGCCGGTGCGGATGACGCCACCGACCACCACCCGCGCCGTGATCCCGCCGTGTCCGCGCATGGCCTGGTAACCGCCGGGGCCGAGCGCTTCCTCCATGCGCGAACACGGGTGACAATGACCGCTGCCTTCGAGAATGGCCTCGCCGATCGCAAACCGAGCCGTGCGCAACGCCGCCAGATTGATTCCGCGAACGACCAGATTCCGGCGCAGCAGGGCCGGGTCGATCGACGTCCGGCCCGTCCAGGCCGCGATTACCGGCAGGTGTTCGGCCTGGATCAGCGTGATCTGGCGCTTTCCGCTCGCGCTCCCGGACCAGTGGTCGCCTTCCAGTCCCTGCCCGGCGAGCAGCCGGGTTTGTCCGACGACATCGATGGGTGCGCGCCGCGCGGACCGCAGTCCGATCCACTCCAGCGTGCCGGTGCCGGCGACCGGCCAGCGCATGGGTGAGGGTCTTCCCGGTTCTCGATCGAACATGGACGAATTGTATCGGCGCCGCAGCGCGGGGCGGTCGGCATGATGGCCTTGCGCACCCGGCTCGCGATCGCCGCCGGGGCCGTGCTGGTGGTCTTTCTCGGGCTTACGGTCGTTGCCCTGGTCGAGGCGTTCAAGGACGCGCGCGAGACGGCTCTGCGTGACACCCTGCAGGCGCATGTCTACACCCTGCTTGCGACCACGGACCTGGATGCCCAGGGCCTGCCGCTCGTTGAGGAACCCGCGCCGGTGCCGGACCTTGAGACCACGGGTTCGGGCCTGATCGCCCGAATTCTCGATCCGGCCGGCGCGGTGCTCTGGCAGTCGCCTTCGGCGGTGGGCGAGGGCCTCGCGATCGTCCCGGTGGAAGAACCCGGAACGATGCTTGTGAACTCGCTCGACGATGCCCGCGGGCGCAGCTGGCTGATCGTGCGCTTCGGCGTGATCTGGGAGACCGAGGCCGGTGCCGAGCGGCCGATGACCATCGCGCTGGCCCGCGACCGCGTCGGCGTGCAGGCGCAGGTCGCACGTTTCGCGCAGGGGCTCTGGCTGTGGCTTGGCGCACTGGCGGCCGTGCTGCTCGCCGCGCTGCTGGTGGTGCTGCACTGGGGCCTGCGTCCGCTGGCGCAGGTCGCGGGCGATCTGCGCCATATTTCCGCGGGCGAGGCGAATGCGATCGATCGCGCCGTGCCGCGCGAACTCGCGCCGCTGACCGGGGCGGTGAACTCGTTGCTCGAATCCGGTCGCGCGCGCCAGATGCGCTACGCGAATGCCCTGGACGAACTCGCGCACAGCCTGAAGACACCGCTCGCGGTGCTGCACGGCGCCGTGCAGGGCGAGTCCGACGCGAACCTGCGCGCCAGCGTTCGGGAACAGGCCCAGCGCATGCACGACATCGTGCGCTATCAGCTCGGCCGCGCCGCGGCCGGTGGCACGCGCGCGCTGCTTGCATCGATTGCGTTGCGACCGGTGCTCGAAGAGATCCGTGGTGCGCTTGCGAAGGTCTATCGTGACAAGTCGCTGTCGATCGATCTCGCGGTCGACAAGGAGTTGCGTGCGGCCATCGAGCGCGGTGATCTCATGGAGATCTTCGGAAACCTGCTCGACAACGCATGCAAGTGGGCGCGGCGGGAGATTCGCGTGGCGGCGACCGTTCGGTCGGACATGATCGTGGTCACGGTTGCCGATGACGGGCCGGGCATTGCCGAGCCGGCGCGTGAGGCCGTGCTGGAACGTGGCGTGCGTGCCGACGAGCGGGTCGACGGACAGGGCATCGGTCTCGCAGTCGTGCGTGAACTGGTCGCCGCGTACGGCGGTGCGTTGAAAGTTGGTGCCGACCCCGACCTGCGTGGCGCTCTGGTCACGATCGAGTTTCCGCGGCGTTGAGTCGGATCCCTGGTGCCGTTGTCGGCGGATCTTCGGGCGGATTGAAAGGTATCGGTTTACATCCGTTCCGTAAGCCTATGAAGCGAAGGCAGAAGCAATGTTTGTCAGCGAAGACCGGCGTCGCGTGTCACTGACGTCCGGCCGTGATCGGGCTGAAAAAATTTTGTAAACGCTGCTTGCCTGTGATGGGAGGCGGGCGCGGGACGCTGGTACACTCCGGGCGTGCGGGGTGGTGTGCAAAACCGTAAGTCGGCATCCGGGGTGTGGGCCGGTGCCATGTACCAGTCGACCAAAGGGGAAACAAACATATGTCATACAAGATCGAAGCCGTCGAGGGCATCGGACCGGTCTATGCGAAGAAGCTCGCCGGTGCCGGAATCCGCACGACGAAGGATCTTCTGAAACTGTGCTGCGACAAACGCGGCCGGCAGAAGATCGCGAAGGATTGCGACATCAGCGAAAAGCTGATCCTGACCTGGGCCAATCTCGCGGACCTGATGCGCATTTCGGGCATCGGCCCGCAGTTTTCGGAAATGCTCGAAGCCGCCGGCGTGGATACCGTAAAGGAACTGCGCAACCGCAAGGCGGAGAATCTTGCCGAGAAGATGAAGGAGGTCAACGCCGCGAAACGTCTCGCGCGCGCAACGCCGCCGCAGGCATCGATCCAGCGCTGGATCGACGCGGCACGCACCATGGAACCGCTGATCACGCATTGATTCGGTCCGCAGTCCGATCGACAACGAGCCCGGCCCAGTGCCGGGCTTTTTCGTTGAACAGGCGTGGATCAGCGACAACGCGATGGGATCGGTAGTACGCCGGAGTTCCAAAATCGATCTGCGCGCGTACACTTGCCGCGTCAGTCGGTGAGGCCCCGCCATGAATGAAGCTTCCAATCCGTTGCGCCGCACCGCGCTGTACCTCGCCGTGGTGCAGTTTCTGTTCTTCACGACCTGGATCGTCTACGTCACTTATCTTGGCGAGCTGCTGGAGCGCATCGGCCTGGGCCGCGACCTGCTGATCTGGTTCATCCTGCTCGATCAGCTGGTGTTCGCGGTGTCCGACACGGTGATGGGCTACGCGGCCGATCGCTTCGAGCGCGTGCTGGGCCGCATCGGGCCGCTGATCGCCGGGGTCAACGTGGTTTCCTGCCTGGCCTTCGCGCTGCTGCCGCTGACCCTGGAGCTGGGCGTCGGCGGTGTCGCGCAGACCGTGTTCACGCTGCTGATCGTCGTGTGGATCGCCACCTCCTCGGTGCTGCGCGCGCCACCGATCGTGTTGCTGATGAAACACGCCGCGCGCCCGCGCGCGCCACGTCTGGTGGCGCTGACCCTGCTCGGCCTCGCCCTGGGGGGCGCGGTGTCGCCGTATCTCGGGCTGTGGCTCAAGGGCGTGGACCCGGTCGTGCCGTTCATGCTGACCGGCGCGACGCTGTTGCTGGTCACCCTGGGGATGTCGCGCATGGAGGCCCTGAGTCGCGGACAGTCAGACACTGCGCCGGACGAGCGCGCGATGCCGCCGTTCCAGCCGCGCAATGTCGTACGGTTGCTGCTCGCCAGCCTGTTGCTCGGCTTTGGTTTTCAGATTCACTTTTTCCTCAACACCAAGCCGCAGTTTCTTGCCTACATCGGTGCCGCCGAGCTGGTCTGGGTGCTGCCGCTGTTCTGGGTCGGCTTCAAGCTGCTGGTGTTCCCGGGCGCGGCGGCGGCGCGCCGCTTTGGGCCGGTCGAGACGCTGGTCGTGGCGGCCCTCGTCGGTGGGCTCGCCACGCTCGGCGCGAGTTTCGCCGACAGCCTTGGCGTGCTGATCGCCGCGCAGATGCTCGCCGGCGGCGCCTGGGGCGTGGTGTTCATGGCCGGCATCAGCGCGGCGCTCGGCTTGGGCACGCGCGGCCGCGAGGGCCTGGTGCTGGGGCTGTGGTTCACGATGCTGTCGGTGGCGACGCTGATCCGCGGCGGTCTGGTTGCCGGTGGCGTGCAGGTGTCGCCAGCTGGCGCGGGGGTGCTCGACTGGCTGCCGCCGCTGCTTTGGCTGGCGGGTGGTCTGGTGTTGATTGATCTGGCGCTGCGCGCGCGGCGGCTCAAGACGATGTTCATGGAGGCCTGAGGATGGCTTGGCGCAATGACGAGGTTCGGTACGGCGGCGTGGCGATGGTGCTGCACTGGTCGATGGCGCTGGTGATGCTCGGCCTGCTCGCGCTCGGCCTGTGGATGGTCGAGCTGCCCGACGGCGATCCGAAGTGGGGCTGGTACGGCTGGCACAAGTCCTTCGGCCTGCTGGTCCTGATGCTCGCTGTCGTGCGGGTGCTGTGGCGGCGGCGCAATGTGCAGCCGGCGATGCCAGCGGGTCTGGCGGCGTGGGAGCGCTTTGCCGCGCACGCGACCCACACGATGCTCTATCTCGCGATGTTCGTGCTGCCGATCTCCGGCTATGTGGATTCGTCCGCCGGCGGCTATCACGTCGCCTTCTTCGGCCTGTTCGAGCTGCCCCTGGTGATCCCGAAGAACGAGGCGCTGCTGGAAGCGGCGGTGCTGGTGCATCAGTCCGTCGCCTACGGCCTGATTGGCCTGCTCGTGCTGCACGTCGGCGCGGTCCTCAAGCACCACTTCGTGTTGCGCGACGATGTGCTGCGGCGGATGCTGCCGCGGCGCTGAACGGGACATCGCTGGGTGATCGGCCGTCATCCGGACGCCTGGCCTGCTTCATCCGCGACACCGTTGTCGGAACGATAATGGCGGCCCGCGCCCGTGCCGCGTGAAACCCGGATACCGAACCATGCCTTACGCGATAACGCCGGAACTCAGAACTGTGGCCGATCATGTGCGTGCGGCGGCAAGCGCGATGAACCGCGCGGGGCTGGTGTTCGGTCATGGCACGGACAACGCGATCGACGAGGCGCTCGCGCTGGTGCTGCATGCCCTGGCCCTGGATCACGAGCTGCCGGACTGGGTGCTGGGAACCCGGGTCAGCGCGGCCGAGGCCGAAGCCATCGCCGGACTGGTGGGCCGGCGCATCGACACGCGCAAGCCGGCCGCGTATCTCACCGGAACGATGCGTTTCTGCGGGCTGGACTTCGCTGTCGACGAACGCGTGCTGGTCCCGCGCTCGCCGATCGCCGAGCTGATCCAGGCCGGGTTTGCGCCCTGGCTGGAAGATCGCCCGGTCGACCGGATTCTGGATCTTTGCTGCGGCTCCGGATGTATTGGCATCGCCTGCGCCATGGCCTTCCCCGATGCAGCGGTCGACCTGTCGGATCGCTCGCCGGATGCGCTGGCGGTCGCGCGCGCCAATGTCGCCCGTCACGGCCTCGAAGGGCGTGTGGCCGTGTTCGAGTCGGACCTGTTCGCGCAACTGCCCGCCGCGCGCTACGAGCTGATCGTGACGAACCCGCCGTACGTCGCGGATGCCGTGGTCGACGCCCTGCCCGCGGAGTACCACGCCGAACCGCGCATGGGTCTGGTGGCCGGCGACGACGGGCTGGACTTCGCCCGGCGCATCCTCGCCGCTGCCCCGGACTGGCTGGCCGACGACGGGATCCTGGTCATCGAGGTGGGACTGAGCCTGCCGGCGTTTGCGCGGGCGTTTCGTGATCTGGCCTGGGTCGAGGCCGAATTCGAACGCGGTGGCGAAGGCGTCGTCGTCATCGAGCGTGCCGCGCTCGATCAGTGGCGCGACGGCTGACCGCTCGCCCTGGGCGGCAGGCGCGGGTCAATCCGTCCCGGATTGCCACAAACAGCGAAAACGAAGAACGGCGGCTGTTCGATTTCTCTGGGTTTCAACGGTTTGCAGCCGTCGGAGATGGCGGCAGTTCCGCCAGCACCCGGAACCCGCGCATGTCGCGCAGATCGGCCGGATTGTTGCCATCGTTCTCGCCGATATACATCGCATACGGACGGGTCGTCCAGCTGCCGCCCTTGGCCATGCGCAGCCGGCCGGAATCCGGTCCGGTCGGATCGACGACATCGGTCGCGTGCGGTTCGTGCCACCAGTCGGCGACCCACTCATAGCTGTTGCCGAGCATGTCGTAGAGCCCCCAGGGGTTGGCGGGATACATGCCGACCGGGGCGGTCTGCTTGTAGCTGTCCTCTCGCAGGGTCTCGGCGTTCGAGTGCAGTCCGCCGAGGTTCGCGAGGCTGCGGTCCCAGAACGCCTCGCCCCAGTAGAAGCGTGCCGTCGTGCCGGCCTTCGCGGCGAGTTCCCACTCGGCCTCGGTGGGCAGGCGGTACAGCCGACCCTCGCGCTCCGAGAGCCAGCGGCAGAACGCCTGTGCCTCGGTCCAGCTGACCGGCTCGGCCGGGTGACGGTCGTAGACCGGCTTGTTGGCCGGCTGGTATTCGGCGCGGCGGTCGCGGTGCGACGGGTCGAAGCGCTCGAACTGGGCATTCGTGACCTCGAATGCGCCGATCAGATAGGGCCGCGTGACGGTCACCTGGTGCGCTTGCGGTCCGCTCGGCGGATACCAGCGCGAGGCCCGCTGCCAGGCGCGGCGGTCGGGTCGGGCGCCGAAGGTCGGTTCCTGGATGAACGCCCCAGCGTCGATGCGCACCAGGTCCATGTCCAGGCTGTTGACCTGATAGGTGATCTCGCGAACCGCCAGTCCTTGTGGCGTCGCGACCTCCACACGCTGGGTCTCGATCTTCAGCGGGTAGGGCTCGGCAGGCCAGACGCTGCGGTCCGGCGGCGGCGGGGCGTCCATGCCTTCGATGGTCGAGGGCCAGACGTAGCGTTCGTACCAGGAATACTTTGCGACGTAGAAAAGCCCGCCCGCGACGACCAGTGCGAGCAGGATCAGTATCCACTTCAACCACGGAATTGGGCGCTTCGGATGCATGGCGTGTGAGCGGGATCGTGGGTTCTACAACGGCGTGCGACACACGCATTGTAGGGTTTTTCCGGCGATGTGACTGGCAGGTTGCACGGCGGGTTTGTTTGACAAATGTCAACACATCGCCCGGGTGGTGGGGCGTAGGCTGACACGCCCGTAAACCAACACGGAGGGGCGGATGGCCAGCGTGATCGACATTCTCGGCGACGAAGCCGAGAGCCTGCTTGGGCACACCTGCAGCGGCATTCCGCGCGAGATGCTCGCGCTTCCGGGGCCCGATTTCCTTGACCGCGTCGTGGCGCTTTCCGACCGCAAGCCGGGCGTGATGCGTGCGCTCGCACAGCTGTTTGGTCACGGCCGCCTGGCCGGCACCGGCTATGTGTCGCTGCTGCCGGTGGATCAGGGGGTCGAACATGCCGGCGGTGCGTCGTTCGCGCCGAATCCGATCTATTTCGATCCGGCCAACATCATCGAACTGGCGATCGAGGGCGGCTGCAATGGCGTTGCGTCCACGCTCGGCGTGCTGGGCGCCGTGGCACGCCGTTACGCGCACCGTATTCCGTTCGTCGTGAAAATCAATCACAACGAACTGCTCAGCTATCCGGCCATCCATGACCAGACCCTGTTCGCGAGCGTGGAGCAGGCGTTCGACATGGGTGCGGTCGCGGTCGGCGCGACGATCTATTTCGGCTCGGCCGAATCCCGGCGTCAGATCATGGAGATCTCCGAGGCGTTCGCGCGTGCGCACGAACTCGGCATGGCGACGATTCTGTGGGCGTACCTGCGCAACAATGCCTTCAAGAAGGATGGCAGGGACTACCACGCGAGCGCCGATCTGACCGGTCAGGCCAATCACCTCGCCGTGACGATCGAGGCCGACATCGTCAAGCAGAAGCAGGCCGACAGCAACAACGGTTACACGGCGATTGGTTTTGGCAAGACCAGTCCGCTGGTCTACGAAAAACTCACGACTGCACATCCCATCGATCTGGTGCGCTACCAGGTCGCCAACTGCTACATGGGCCGCGCCGGACTGATCAACTCCGGAGGGGCGTCCGGTTCGGACGATCTGCATCAGGCCGTGCGCACGGCGGTGATCAACAAGCGCGCGGGCGGCATGGGGCTGATCTCCGGGCGCAAGGCATTCCAGAAGCCGATGGCCGATGGCGTGCGGCTGCTCAATGCCATCCAGGACGTGTACGCAAGCGCCGATGTGACGATCGCATGACGGTGCCCGGGCCTGCCGTGCCCGCGGTATTCCGGGCGGTATGACGCGGAGCATCCGCGTCGACATCGTCAGCGCCGAGGGCGAGATCTTTTCCTGCTCCGCGAATCTGGTCTGTGCACCGTCGGTCGATGGCGAAATCGGCATCGCGCCCGGGCATAGCCCGCTGATTGCACGCCTGCGCGCCGGGGATGTGCGCGTGCAGTCCGAGGGGCAGGAAGAACGCGTGATTTTCATCTCCGGCGGAATGGTCGAGGTGCAGCCGGATGTCGTCACGGTGCTGGCCGATACCGCCGAGCGTGCCGAACACATCGATCTGGAGCGTGCCGAGGCCGCATGCCGGTCGGCCGAGATCGCACTGGCCGGTGCAAAGGGTGATTTCGAAACCGCGCGCGCGCAGGCCGAACTCGCCGAGGCGCTGGCGCGGCTCAAGGCCGTGGAGGATCTGCGCAAGAGTCACGGCCGGCACCGCACCGGCGGCGGCCGTTCCTAGCGTTGCGTGTGGATGGCCCATGCGCGCAGTAACCGTTCTGTAACGCCCGGCTGTCGTGATGCGAAGGTCGGCCAATCGGGATCAATCCACCACAGCGTCGCGCGTGCGCGGCGTCCAAATCTCAGGACCATTGGGGACAGCTAATGAATGACATGCGCTACGTACGCTGGTTTTCCGAACTCGGCATCGAGGACGTGCCGCTGGTGGGTGGCAAGAACGCCTCGCTGGGTGAAATGTACCGGGCGCTCACGGGCGGCGGGGTGCGGGTGCCCAACGGGTTTGCGACGACGGCGCAGGCGTTTCGCGATTTCCTTGAACACAACGATCTGACCGCGCGCATCGCCGAGGCCCTGCGTGCGCTCGACAAGCGCGATGTCGACGCGCTGGCGGCGACCGGGGCGATGATCCGCGGCTGGGTCGTCGATGCCGAACTCCCGCCGAAACTCACCGAGGAAATTGCCGCCGCCTATGCGCAGATGGTCAGCGACTACGGCGACGACACCGATGTCGCGGTGCGCAGTTCCGCAACGGCCGAAGACCTGCCGGATGCCTCGTTCGCCGGTCAGCAGGAGACCTATCTGAACATCCGCGGCACCGAACAGCTGCTGCGCACCTGCAAGCGCGTGCTGGCCTCGCTGTATACCGACCGCGCCATCTCCTACCGTGTCGACAAGGGCTTCGAACACATGGGCGTGGCGCTGTCGATCGGCGTGCAGCGCATGGTGCGTTCGGACATCGGCGCGTCCGGCGTCATGTTCACGCTGGATACCGAAACCGGTTTTCGCGATGCGGTGCTGGTCACGGCGGCCTATGGCCTCGGCGAGAACGTCGTGCAGGGCGCGGTGAATCCCGATGAATATCTGGTGTTCAAGGGCACGCTGGACTCGCACCGCCCGATCGTGCGCCGGCATCTCGGCGAGAAGGCGATCAAGATGATCTATTCGAGTGACCCGGTCACGGGTGCCGCCACACGCAACGTCCCGGTGCGTGACATCGAGCGCAGCCGTTTCGCGATCAGCGACGACGAGGTGCTGGAGCTCGCGCGCTATGCGGTGACCATCGAGAAGCATTATTCGGAACACGCCGGCACGCCGCGGCCGATGGATATCGAATGGGCGAAGGACGGCAATACCGGCGAGCTGTTCATCGTGCAGGCACGTCCGGAGACCGTGCACTCGCAGCGTTCGGCGCTGGTGCAGGATGTTTTCTCGCTGGACAAGCGCGGACCGGTGCTGGCGCAGGGCAAGAGCGTCGGGGGACGCATCGGTGCGGGTCGTGCGCGGATCATCCTCGAGGCCGCGCACATGAACGAACTGCAACCCGGCGAGGTGCTGGTCACGGACATGACCGATCCGGACTGGGAGCCGGTCATGAAGATCGCCTCGGCGATCGTCACCAATCGCGGCGGGCGCGTGTGTCATGCCGCGATCATCGCGCGTGAACTCGGCATTCCAGCCGTCGTGGGTGCCGGCAATGCGACCTCGCGCATTCCGACCGAACGCGAAGTCACCGTGTCCTGCGCCGAGGGCGATGTCGGCTATGTCTACGACGGCAAACTGCCGTTCAGTCACGAGGTCGTCGACGTCGGCCAGATGGCGCGCCCGAAGACGAAGGTGATGCTCATCGTCGGCGATCCCGCCCGTGCCTTCAAATTTGCGCAGCTTCCGAACGAGGGCGTGGGGCTGGCCCGGCTTGAATTCATCATCTCCAAGTCGATCGGTGTGCACCCGAATGCACTGCTGCGTTACAGCACGCTGGACGACACGATGAAGGACGAGATCGATGGGCGCATGGCCGGCTATCCCGATCCGCGCAGCTTTTACATCGAAAAGCTTGCAGAGGGCGTGGGCGCGATTGCGGCGGCGTTTCATCCCAAACCGGTGATCGTGCGCATGAGTGACTTCAAGTCGAATGAGTACGCGCAACTGGTCGGTGGGCAGGACTACGAGCCGCACGAGGAAAACCCGATGCTCGGTCTGCGCGGGGCCTCGCGCTATTACTCCAAGCAGTTTGCCGACTGCTTCGCGCTCGAGTGCGCGGCGATGAAGAAGGTGCGCGAGACGTTCGGGCTGACGAATCTGAAACTCATGATCCCGTTCGTGCGCACGGTGGCTGAGGCGCGCCGTGTGCTCGATCTCATGGCGGCCAACGGGCTCAAGCGTGGCGAAGACGGCCTTGAGGTCATCTTGATGTGCGAGATTCCGGCCAATGCCCTGCTGGCCGAGCGCTTCCTCGAGGTCTGTGACGGCTTCTCGATCGGTTCGAACGACCTCACGCAGCTCACACTCGGGGTCGATCGCGATTCCGGGCTGCTGACCGAATTCGACGAGCGCGATCCGGCCGTGCACGTATTGATGGGGATGGCCGTGCGTGCCTGTCGCAAGGCCGGCAAGTACGTCGGCATCTGCGGGCAGGCGCCATCGGACTTTCCGGAGATCACGCGCTGGCTGGTCGAGCAGGGCATCACCTCGATCGCCCTGAATGCCGACAGCGTGCTGAAGATGACGCAGATCGTGCTCGAGGCCGAGGCCGATCACGCCCATGGCGCACAGGTCGCGGGCGGCGCGTGATCGAGGTTCGCATCCACGGTCGCGGCGGACAGGGCAACGTTGTTGCGGCGTATCTGCTCGCCGGTGCCGCGTTCGCGGACGGCCGTTTCTGCCAAGCCTTTCCGGCGTTCGGCGCGGAACGTCGTGGCGCGCCGGTTGCCGCGTTCGTGCGGATCGCCGGCGCGCCGATCCGGCGCCGCTGTGCCGTGCGCGAGCCGGCACTGGTCGTCATCCAGGATGCGACGCTGCTGCACACCGCCGGGGTGCTCGACGGCATCCGTGCCGGTGGCGGCGTACTCATCAACGGCAGCGCGGACACCGCTGAACTGTCGCAGCGCCTCGGTTGTGATGTGATCGCCGCGCCGGCCGGCGAGATCGCCCAACGTCATCTGGGCCGCCCGGTGCCGAACACGGCACTGCTCGCGATGCTCCTGAGCCTGACGGGCGTGGTGTCCGTGGACGGACTCGATCAGGCGATGGTCGGGCGCTTCAGCGAAACCCTGCTGGAGCGCAATCGCGCGGTCGTTGCCGAGGCCGCGAACGAGGTGCCGGCGGGACTCTGGCGGGAGAAGATCGATGCGTCTGGCGCTTGAGGGGTCGCAGGCGATCGCACGCGCGGTCGGGCTGTGCCGGCCGCAGGTCGTCGCCGCGTACCCGATCACCCCGCAGACCCACATCGTCGAAAACATCGCGAGCCTGGTCGCCGATGGCGAGTTCGCCTGCGAACTCGTCAGTGTCGAGAGCGAGTTTTCCGCGGCCTCGGTCGTGCTCGGTGCCGCCGCGGCCGGCGCGCGTGCCTATACCGCAAGTTCCTCGCAGGGCCTGCTGCTGATGGCCGAGGTGCTGTTCGACATCGCCGGCATGCGCGTGCCGCTGGTGCTGACCTGCGCGAATCGAGCCGTGTCCGCGCCGCTGTCGATCTGGAACGACCAGCAGGATTCCATGGCCGTGCGAGATGCGGGCTGGATTCAGCTGTACTGTCAGGACAACCAGGAGGCCGTGGATGCGACGATCCAGGCCTTTCGGATCGCCGAGCGCTGCGAACTGCCGGTGATGGTCTGTGTGGACGGCTTCACCCTGACCCACACCCTCGAGCCGATCGATCTGCCCGATCGCGAACTCGTCGACGGATTCCTGCCGCCGTATGTTTTTCAGCGCGCGCTCGACCCGAACCATGCGCGCAGCATCGGCATGCTGGTCGGTCCCGAACATTACTCCGAGGCGCGGCACGCGCATCATCGCGCGCTGGAACGTTCCACGGCCGAGATCGAAAGCGCGTTCGCCGACTGGCGCGAGCTGACCGGTCGTGGTGATGCGGCGCTGATTGCGGTCGACGACGTGCCGGGCGCGCGCATCGGTGTGCTGACCATCGGTTCGGTGTTTGGCACGCTGGTCGAGGCGCGCGATGCGTACCCGGACCTCGATCCGGTGCGACTCATGCGCATGCGCGCCTTCCGGCCGTTCCCGTTCGAGGCCCTGCATGTGGCCTGCGCGGGACTCGACGAGCTCATTGTCGTCGAGCGCGCCTTGTCGCCGGGCGCCGGTGGCATCCTCGCGAACGAGGTTCGTGCGGCATTGTACGGCGCGGCCGGTGCGCCGCGCGTGCATGGCTTCGCGATCGGTCTCGGCGGCCGCGACATGCCGGTGGAACTCTACCCACGCATCATCGAGCAGGCGCAGGCGGCAACGCCCGCGCGGTTCTCGGTTCTCGATCTCGTGGCCGAGCGGCTTGCCGTGGAGGAGCACTGATGGCGGTGGAGATTCCCGCGGACACCGCAGCCTTGCGTCGTGCACAGCCGCGCTTTCAGGGCATCGAGGCCGGACACCGCGCCTGTCAGGGCTGTGGCGAGGCGCTGGCCGCAAGGCTTGTCACCGAAGCCGCGGGGCCGGATGTCATGATCGCGAACGCGACGGGTTGTCTCGAGGTCTTCACGACCGCCTGGCCGCAGTCCGCATGGCGCGTGCCGTGGATGCACTCCCTGTTCGAGAACGCCGCGGCGATCGCCGCCGGGATGGAAGCGGCGCTCAAGGCCCAGGGCCGGCCGACCAAGGTGCTCGCGTTCGGTGGCGACGGCGGCACCTTCGACATCGGCCTGCAGGCGCTGTCGGGCATGCTCGAACGCGGCCACAACGTGCTGTATGTCTGCTATGACAACGAGGCCTACATGAACACCGGCATCCAGCGCTCGTCGTCGACCCCGCACGCCGCGTCGACGACGACCTCGCCGGCCGGCCGCGAGCGCATGGGCAAGCGGCATCTGAAAAAGGACATGGTCTCGATCGTCGCCGCGCACCACATTCCGTATGCGGCGACCGCCAGCGTCGCGTACCCGTCGGACCTGCGCAAGAAGGTCCGCCGCGCGATGGCCGTGGAGGGGCCGACCTTCATCCAGGTGCATTCGCCGTGTCCGCTCGGCTGGGGGCACGGCAGCGAGCGCACCATCGAGGTCGCGCGACTCGCGGTGCAGACCGGGCTCTACCCGCTGGTCGAACTCGAACGCGGCTATGTCGCCGGTGCGATGCCGATCCGCACCCAGCTTCCGGTGACCGACTATCTGCGTGCGCAGAAGCGCTTCGCGCACCTGTTTGCGGACGACCCACGTGCGCAGGAGGAACTCGCGCACCTGCAGGCACTGGCCGACCGCAACATCGAGCGCTACGGGCTGGGCGGCCAGCCGGCCGGTGCGCACGATTCCGACGGCGCCGACCGCGTCGCGCGTGGAGGCGGCCGATGGGCGTGACGCGCATCCATCGCGGCGGCTGGGCGACGCCGGCCAGCTCGCTCGCGTTCAAGACCGGTGACTGGCGCAACGAACGACCCGTGCACCGGCATCGCGCAGCGCCCTGCCATGCGGCCTGTCCGGCCGGCGAGGACGCGCAGGCCTGGTTGGCGCGCATCGATGCCGGCGATGCGCAGGGGGCGTGGGAGACCCTGGTCCGGGTCAACCCGCTGCCGGCGATCACCGGGCGGGTCTGTCACCATCCCTGCGAGAGCGCCTGCAATCGTGGCCGGTTCGACGCACCGATCGCGATCCATCACGTCGAACGCCAGCTCGGCGAGCAGGCCATCGCAGCGGGCTGGGCCTACCCCTGCGCGCCACTAGCGGCCGATACGCCGCGCGTCGCCGTTGTCGGCGCGGGTCCGGCCGGTCTTTCGGCGGCCTGGCATCTGCGTCGGCTCGGCGCGGCCGTGACGGTTTTCGAGCGGCTCGCCGTCACGGGCGGACTGTTGCGCACGGCGATTCCGCCATACCGCCTCGCGCGCGATGTGCTGGACGCCGAGATCGATCGCCTGCTCGGCACCGGGATCGAGCTTGCCACTGGCCAGCAGCTGGGCCGGCACTTTTCGCTCGATGAACTCCGCGCGCAGTTCGACGGCGTGTTCGTCGCGCCCGGCACGCATCACGCCGCGGAGTGGAACGTGCAGGGCGCCACCCCGGCCGATCTGCACAACGGGCTGGAACTGCTCGAGGAACTGCTGACCGTCGGTGCCGCGCCGACCTGGCGCAGTGCCGCGGTGGTCGGTGCGGGCAACACGGCGATCGATCTCGCGCGGGTACTGAAGGCCGCCGGTGTGGCCGAGGTGCGGGTGATCTCGCACAAGGCGATTCCGGGGCCCGGGGTCGCGCCCGAGGATGCGATGCCGGCGATCCTGCGCGAGATCAGGCAGGCGCTCGAAGAGGGCGTGCGCATCCACGAGCACCGCGGCGTGCAGCGGCTGATCCTGCGCGGCGAGCGCGTGGTCGGGGTAGAGATCGTGCACATGAAGAAGCTGCGTGGCAGCGACGGGCGGCTGCACCGCGTCGGGTTCGAGGGCACCGAATCGGTGCTCGAGGTCGACCAGGTCATTCCGGCGGTCGGTCAGCGCGTGGACCCGGACGGCTTCGCCGCGATGCTGAATGCGCGCGGGTATCTGGCGACTGCTGACGACGGGCGGCTGGCCGGTCGCAGGCGCGTGTTCGCGGGCGGTGATGCGCTCGGCGTCAATGGCACGGTCAGCGCGGCCATTGGCGACGGTCGCCGGGCCGCTGAGGCACTCTGGGCCGAACTTCAGGGGCGGGCCCATGTGGCTGAGCCGGCGTTGGAGCCGATACCGCTCGAGGCGCTGAACCTGAACTATTACGAGGCCGGGCAGCGCCCGGCGGAGCGCGTGGTGCCGGTTGCCGACCGCGGTGTGGGCGTGGAGATCGAACTCGGCATCGATCGCCGCGAGGCCCAGGCCGAGGCGCAGCGCTGTTTTTCCTGCGGCGAATGCTTCGCCTGCGACAACTGCTGGACCCTGTGCCCGGACAGCGCCGTGCTCAAGACCGCCGCTGCGGATGCCGGGGCGGGCGGCTATGTTTTCGACTACGACTATTGCAAGGGCTGCGGGCTGTGCGCGCATGAATGCCCCTGCGGCTATATCCAGATGACGCCTGAGGACTGACGCATGTCGCGCATCGATGTACACCGCGCGCTCGACGCGATCCTGAAATCCGAATTCCTCGCCGGCATGGATGGCCGGGCCCGCACGGCGAAATGTCCGGGCTGCGTCGTGACGCTGTCGCGCGACTGCGGGTCGGGCGGCGAGCACATCGGTCACTTGCTGGCCGAGGCGCTCGAGGTGCCGTTCTTCGATCGTGAGCTGATCGAACTCATGGGCCGCGAAACCGACGTCAGCACCGAGATGCTCGAGCGGCTCGACGAACACGTCGCGAGCAGCCGTACCGAGTGGTTGCAGGCGGTCATCAGCGGTCGCGGCACCTATTCCAGCCGTTATCGACGCGCCTTGATCAACGCCGTGCTTGGCATCGCGACGACCGGCGGCGTGATCATCGGCCGCGGGGCGAACTTCATTCTCGGCGGTCGTCCGATCGGAGGCCGGCCGGTGCTGCGTCTGCGTGTGACGGGGTCCGCCGCGATGCGCTATGCACGCATCGCCGGGCGTCACGGACTCGAGGCCCAGCAGGCGCGTTCCATGACCGAGCGCATCGACGCGGAGCGTGCGAAGTTCGTGCAGGAGCTGTTCGGCCGCGACATCAACGAACCGGCCGCCTACGACTTCACCGTGAACACCGATCATTTCGACGAACAGTCCGTGGTCAAGCTCGTGCTTGCCGCACGCGCGGCCTATGTTGAACGCAGCGTGAGCGCACCGACGAACTACGTCCTGCCGTGACGGATTCCGCCCCCGTGTTGCGCGCTGAGCGTGAGTCGCGTGTGCCGCTCGCGCGCCGTGTCGCGGTGTTTTTCCTGTGCCTGCTGCTGTGGATGCTGCTGGCGGGCGAGTGGCGCGTCGATGAACTCGTCGCGGGTGCGCTCGCGGCGCTGCTCGTCACGGCGCTGTCCGGTGAACGGCTCGCCGCATTCGCGGGACTGCGCGCGACGCCCGGCATGCCGATTGCACTGCTGGCGTTCGTCGGCCGGTTCATGCTGGCGCTCGTACGCGCCAATCTAGATGTTGCGCGGCGTGTGTTGTCGCCGTCGTTGCCGCTTGATCCCGCAATCGTCGAAATCGAAACGGCGCTGCATTCGCCGCTCGCGCGCCTGCTGCTCGCCAACGCCATCACGCTGACGCCCGGCACGCTGACGGTTGACATGGAAGGTTCGCGCCTGCGCATACACTGGATCGATGCGCCGCCGGGCCTGGACATGCAGGCCGCAACCGAGCGGATCGCCGCGGACTTCGAACGGCATCTGGCCGGATTCCTGCAGTGAACCTCAATCTTGCCGAGCTGACGGCATTGGCGCTGCTGGGCCTGGCGGTGCTGCTGGCGCTGGTCCGGCTGGTGCGCGGACCGGGCGCCGGCGACCGCATCGTTGCCGCGGACACGCTGGCCGTGATCCTCACCGCGGCACTCGCCCCGCTCGCGATCGTCATCGACAGCGTGTTTGTGCTCGATGTCGCGCTGGTCTACGGCGTGCTCGCGTTCATCGGTGTCGTCGCGCTCGCGCACGCGCTGGAGGGCAATGCATCGTGAGGATTGCCGGCGACGTCCTGCTCTTGCTGGGTGCGGTGTTTGCGTTTCTTGCTGCGCTGGGCCTGTTGCGCATGCCCGATGTCTACAACCGCATCCAGGCCGGCACCAAGGCCGCGACGCTGGGGGCGCTCGCGCTGCTTGCCGGCACGGCGTTGCTGCGGCCGGACTGGTGGCCGCGACTGCTCGCGATCGGGCTGTTTCTGCTGCTGACCAATCCGGTCGGCTCGTCGACGATCGCGCGCGCGCTGTTCCGGCGCGGCGTGGCGCCATGGCGGGCGCCCTGATGGAGGGCTGGATTGCGCTGGTGCTCGTCGTCATGGCGCTGGTCGCCGCACTCGTGACGCTGTTCGTGCGCAATTTCGTTGCGGCCGTCGCGAGTGTGTCGGTCGTCTCGCTGGCGGTCGCCGTGCTGTTTGCGCTGCTGCGTGCGCCGGATGTCGCGATGACCGAGGCGGCGGTGGGCGCGGGGCTCAGCGCGATCGTTCTGGCGCTCGGATTGAAACGCCTGGGCCTCGCGCGTGTCGACAGCGACAGCGGGCATCGCGATGCATAGGTTCGCTTCGCTGATCTTTTCGCTCGGACTCGTCGCGCTGCTGTTTGCGCTCGGTGCGCGTCTGAGCACGCCGGGCCAGCTGACGACGGTTGGCGGGCCCATCGCTGCGCAGGGGCCGGCGGTCGTCGGCGGCACCAATGTCGTCACGGCGGTGCTGTTCGCGTATCGCGGGCTCGACACGCTCGGCGAGGTCTCGATCCTGTTCGCGGCGGCAACCGCCGTCGGTCTCGTGCTGAGTCGGGGGCGTGCGGCGAACGGCCCCGGCGGCCACCACGCGCGTGCCGGTTTCGTGCTGCGCACGGGCGCCGATGTGCTGTTCCCGTTTCTCGCGGTCGTCGGGCTGTTCATCGTCGCGCATGGACATCTGACGCCCGGTGGCGGCTTTCAGGGTGGCGTGATTCTCGCGGCGGCGTTTTTTCTCGGCGTGCTTGCGCGCGCGGATCGCCCGCTCGCGCATGCGGCGATTGCCTGGCTCGAGGGCCTCGCCGGGCTGGCCTTCGTCGGCGTCGCGGTCGGCGCATTCGCGCTGGATCGGGAATTCCTCGCGCCGCTGTTCGGCACGGGGCAGACCGGCGCGCTGGTATCCGCCGGCAGCCTGCCGCTGCTGTCGTGCGCGGTCGGCGTGAAGGTCGGTGCCGAGCTCGCGGGGCTCATGGCGGACCTCGCGGCCGGGGCGGGCGCCTCCGCATGAGTGCGCCGGATCTGGTCGTCGTGATGTATGTCGGCGCGATCGGTCTGATCGGCATCGGCATTGCCGGACTGGTGCTGTCCGACCACCTGCTGCGGGTCCTGCTCGGGCTGGTGATTGCCGAGGCCGGCGCGAATCTGCTGCTGGTGCTGGCCGGCTACCGGCCGCAAGCCGTTGCGCCGATCGTCACGGGCGGCAGTCTGCCGATGGTCGACCCGGTTCCTCAGGCGCTGGTCCTGACCGCAATCGTCATCGGTGTGGGCGTGCAGGCGCTCGCGATTGCGCTGGTCGTGCGCGTGCACGCGCGGGTCGGGACGCTGTCGATGCGCGCGCTGCGCGAGCGGCTCGAACGCGGGATTGATCGCGCGGCCGGGCTCGGACCGGCCGCCAGTGCCGACGCGCCACGTCGCGATGATCTGGTGAGAGACCCGTGAGCACGCTGCCGCTGGCGATCGCATTGCCATTGGCGGGCGCGTTTGCCTTGCGTCCGCTTGCGCGGGTCTCGAAGCCGGTCGCCAGCTGGCTCGGCCCCCTGCTGCTCACCGCAGTCGTAGCGATCCTGCTTGGTGCGGCGGCCGGGGCAGGCGGGACCACGATGGTCGTGGCGCTCGGTGGCTTCGCGGCACCGCTTGGAATTGCGCTGGTCGGCGATGCGCTCGCGCTGGTGTTTGCGCTCGCGGTCCCGCTCCTGAGCCTGCTGTTCTGGCCGTGGGCCGACACGGCCGATGTGCGCGAGCGCAGTCTCTGGCTGTTGCTGGCGGCCGCGGGCGCGGGGATGGCGCTGGCCGGCGACCTGTTCACGCTGTATGTGTTCTACGAACTCGCGGCCGTTGCATCGTTTGGCCTTGCGGCCGTCAACGACAACGCGCGTTCCGAAATCGCCGCACTGCGCTACCTGCTGTTGAGCGCACTCGGTTCGCTGGTCGCGCTGGTTGGCATCGCGCTCGTCTACAACGCGGCCGGCACGCTGAATCTCGCGCATCTCGCCCAGCGCGCACCGACGGTCCTGCACGACGCGCGCGGACTCGCGGCGTTCGCGTGCCTGCTGGTCGGCTTCGGCGTAAAGGCCGAGGTCTTCCCGGTGAACAGCTGGGTGCCGGAGGTCTATGCGACCGCACCTGCGCGCGTCTCGGCGCTGCTCGCGGGCCTGGTGTCGAAGCTGGCGCTGCTCGTGATCGTGCGTCTGCTGCTGCTCGTGTTCACGCAGCCGGAGGCGGCGCTGTTGTTGCTCGCGGTCGGCGTGCTGGGACTGGCGAGCGGCGAACTCGCGGCATGGCATGCGCGCGATTTCCCGCGCATGCTGGCAGGTTCGTCGATCGCGCAGCTCGGGCTCGTCTGTGTCGCGTTCTCGATCTCGGGCGCGGCGGGCGTGCTCGCGGGCGTGATCGCGGCGCTGCATCATCTGGTCGTCAAGAGCGCGCTGTTCGATCTGTCGCGCGAATGGTCCGGCGCACTGGACCAACTGGCTGGCGTGGCGCGACGCTCGCCGCTCGCGGGCGCGTTGTTCGTTCTGTTCGCGCTGTCGCTGGTCGGGTTGCCGCCGCTGCCGGGTTTCTGGGCCAAGCTGTTCGTGCTGCGCGGGCTCATGGATGCCGGCAGTACAGTTGCGCTTGTGGCGGCGTTCGTTCTGCTCGCCGTGACGGTCGTCGAGGCCAACTACCTGTTTCGTCTGATCCTGGCGATGTATCGCGCCGACCCACCGCAGGCCGCGACACCGGGGCGGTTTCGTGCGTTTCCGGCGGCACTGCTCGGTGGCGTTCTGCTGGTCGGCACGGTTGCGGCCGCACCGATCGGCGAGCGCCTGGGCAGGCTTGCGCAGCAGGCCGCCGATCGCGGCGGATACATCGCGAACGTGCTCGGTCATCAAAGTCGGGGCCGATTGTGAACGCGCTCGACGGGCTGTTCGCGCTGGCCGCGGCCACGGTCGTGTTCACGGCCGTCGCTGGTCGGCACCGGATCACCGCCTGGATCGCGGCCGCCGCCTTCGCGGCCCAGTTCGCGCTGCTGGTTGCGACCGGCGCACTGCATGGCGAGGCGCTGGCATCCGCGCTGCGCGTCGAGGTATTCGGGCAGACGCTCGGCTGGCGGCTGGACGCACTGGGCTGGTTCTTCGCGGCGATCACGCTCGGCGCCGCGTTCGTCGCCGCACTGTATGCGGGCGGGCTCTACATCGGCAAAGGTCGCGAGATGCACCCGGTACAGTTCGCACTGGCGCTGAATGTGCTTGCGATGCTGATGCTGGTGGCCAGCGCCGATCTGCTCACGCTGTTCGTCGGCTGGGAGTTCGTCAGCTGGGCGAGCTTCCTGTTCATGGCGATCGGTGGTGGACCGGCCCCGGCGGCCGCACTGCGCTATCTGACCTATGCCATCGCGGGTGCGATGGCGATCCTCGCCGGCATCGCGCTGGTCTGGAGCGCTGGCGGCGATCTGGGCTTTTCCGCATTGCCGAGCGCGTGGGCCGCGTTGTCGACCGGGGGACGGTTCGCACTGGTGCTGCTGTTCGTCGCCGGGTTCGGCGCAAAGATGGGATTGCTGCCGCTGCATCTCTGGCAGGCCGGCGCCTACGCCCATGCGCCGGGTCCGGGTGCGGCGTTTCTCGGCGCGATTTCCTCGCGCATGGGCCTGTTCGCGATGGCCGTGGTGCCGATGCAGTTCATCGGACTGGATGCCTTGCGTGCTGGCCTGACGATATTCGGCGGCTTCGATCTGTTCGATCTGTTCGCCTGGGTGGCGGCCGCGACGATCATCCTGCCGACCTTCACCGCATTGCGGCAGAACGACGCCCGCCTGCTGCTGGCCTGGCATGGCATCGGGCAGGGCGGCTACATGCTGCTCGGGCTCGTGCTCGGCGATGCACTCGGTACGGCCGGTGGACTGATGCACGTGTTCAACCACGCCACCTATCAGGCCGCGCTGTTCATGGGCGTGTTCGCGGTGATGCTGCGTGCGGGTACCGCGGACCTGAACCGACTGGGCGGACTCGTCGTGCGCATGCCGCTGACCTTTCTGGTCGTGCTGGTGGGCATCATCGGCCTGGCCGGCCTGCCGCCGATGAACGGCTTCGTTTCGAAATGGCTGATCTATCGGTCGCTGATCGAACAGGGTCAGCCGCTGTTGTTCGTGGCGGCCGTGATCGGCACGCTCGGCACGATCCTTTCCGTGTTCAAGCTGCTGCACAACCTGTTCCTCGGCCAGCTGCGGCTTGAACATGACACGGTGCGCGAGGCGCCGCTGGCCATGCTCGTGCCGATGCTGCTGCTTGCCGTCGTCGTGCTCGTGACCGGCATTGCGCCGGGGCTGGTGCTCGACTGGGTGGCGCAGGCGCAGGCCGCCCTCGGGCTGCCGGTCCTCGCTCACCATCTCGGCGGGATCGATTCGCCGCACGGCAGTCTGAACATGCTCTGGGTCGGCGCGGTGCTGGGCTATGGACTGATCGTTGGCGCCGGGGTGTTTTATCTGTTCGGTTCGCGCCCGCGGCGTGTGCATCCGCTGGACAATTACGCGGGCGGGCATTTTCTGACCGCGCAGGTGCGCTATCAGTACAGCGCGGATTTCTATGCGGGCCTCATGCATCACATCCGGCCCTGGTATCGCGGAACCTTCGCATGGCTGGAATCGGTCGTTGTGGCGGTCACTGGCACAGTGGCGCGCGCCATGAGCGGCTGGTATCGCAACGCACAACCGCTGCTGTACGGGCTGGCGTTCGCCGTGCTTGCGCTCGCCTGGGCGGTGGTCTGATGTCCACCGGACTGGAACTGTTCATCGAGCTTGTGCTGATGCCGCTCGTGGCGTTCGTCACGGGGCTGTTTCTGCTGCTGTGCATGCGCAGGATCGCAGCGCGCATCCAGCGTCGCGTCGGACCGCCGCTTCTGCAACCGCTCTATGACGTGGTGAAGCTGTTCGGCAAGCGTGCACAGGTCTCGCACGGACTGCTGCACGACCTTGGCCTCGTCGTCGCGATCGGGGGCTATGTGGCCGCCGAAACCCTGCTGCCGGTGCCGGGCATGAACGGCATCGCGGAACAGGGTGGCCTGATCGTGCTGCTGTATCTGACGATGATCCCCTCGCTGGGTCTGGCGCTGGCCGCCGGTCAGTGCGCGAACCCGAACGCTTCGATTGGCGTGTCGCGCGCGCTGACGGCGATGCTCGCCTACGACATTCCGTTCGTGATCGTGGCGTTTGCCGTTGCCTGGCATTACGGCACGACGAATCTCGTCGACATCATCGCGGCGCAGCGCGCGGGCGGCCTGCAAGGCTGGGGCCTGGTGCAGATGCCGATCCTCGCGTTCGCGGGGCTGTTCACATTGCAGGGCATGCTCGGCAAGCAGCCGTTCGAGATCTATGTCGCGCCGGCCGAGATCGCCACCGGGCCGATGGTCGAGATGGGCGGCAAGTACCTCGGCGGCCTGTTCGTCATGCAGTGCTTTCAGCTTTACACGGCCAGCGTGCTGTATGTGAGCCTGTTCCTGGGCGGTGGCGGGGACTGGTTCACGTTTCTCGTGAAGATATTCGTGGTCGCGGCCGTGCCGATGAGCGTGGCCTTCGTGTTCCCACGCTATCGCACCGAGGACATGGTGCGCCTGATGTGGAAATGGCCGACGTTGATCGCGCTGGTCGGACTCGCGGTGGTGATGAGATGAGCGACTTTCCGGTGCCGGTCAAGGCCGGTCGCGGGCGCAGCAACCCGCTGGCGAACGTGTTCGACGAGTTCGTAGACTTCTGTCGTTCCCGTTCGCTGTTTCTGCTGCACTACTGCACCGGTTGCGGTGCGATCGAACTGCCGCCGGCGATGACCTCGCGCTTCGACATGGAACGCCTCGGCATCCAGCCGATGGTCACGCCGCGCCAGGCCGACATCCTGCTGATCACGGGTTATGTGTCGGTCAAGACACTCAAGCGCGTGATCCTGACTTATGAACAGATGCCGTCGCCGAAGTACGTGATCGGCATCTGTTCGTGCACGGTCAACGGTGGCATGTACTGGCAGAGCTATGCGACTGCCAAGAAGCTCAACGACTATCTGCCGGTCGACATCTATATCGCGGGCTGCATGCCGCGGCCGGAAGCCGTGATCGAGGGTCTGCGTGAACTGATGCGGGACGTCCGTGACGGGCGTGCGAACGGCTGGGAGGACTACTACCGTCGCTACGACCACTACCTCGGCCACCAGCAGCGTCTGTTCGGCCCGAACTGGCAGACCCCCACGGACATCGTCGGCGAGGCGCGCGAGTACCAGCTGTTCGGATCAGAAACCCTTGGGGAACACACCGCGCTGCTCGAACAGCACCAGCATCCGCTGGAGCCGCTGCGCATGCGGATCGATATTGCTGACGTGGAACGTTCGAAATCATGAACGCCGGCGAACTCGCGCCCTGGCTCGCGAACCTGCTGCACGAGGTCGAAGGCATCGATGTGCGCCGCCGTGACGAGCGGCGGGTGCGGGTCGACGTCGCTTCCGATGCGCTGCCGACCCTGCTCGCGCTGCTCAAGGGCCGCGCCTCATACGTGCATCTGTCGGCCATTTCCTGCGTGGACTGGATCGACGACGGCGAGTTCGAGCTGGTCTACCACCTGTGGTCATATGAGCAGCGGGCGCTGGTTTCGGCGCACACCCGGATTGCGCGCTCGCCCGGACGCTACGTGTCGGTCTATGACATCTACACGCCGGCGGCCTTTTACGAGCGCGACATCCATGAGATGTATGGCGTGTACTTCGAGGGCAGCCCGGACATGGAGCGGTTCATCCTGACCGAGTGGGACGGCCCGCCGCCCATGCGCAAGGATTTCGACGCCGAGGCCTGGGTCAACGAGCACTTCGACTGGCAGGACTACCGGCCGGACTGGCTGGAGTCCATTGAACGCGAGGGCGGCGGGGTCGTCATCCGTCCCGACGAGCAGCGTTTCAGCCGCAAGCCCGGCCGCACGCCGAGGCGATAGTCATGCGCCCCGAAAACTACCGTCCTCAGCAGCACCCGCCGAGCCACGAGTACGAGCTCAACATCGGCCCCAATCATCCGGGGATCGAGGGCAACTACGCGCTGCGCCTGCGACTGCATGGCGACCGGGTCGAGTGGGCGCACGCCGACGCCGGCTACCTGCATCGCGGTTTCGAAAAACTCATGGAAGGCCGGCTGTGGATCCAGAACCTCGCGATCACGCCGCGCATCTGCGTGCCCGATCCCGTGCCGATGGAGGTCGCCTACAGCCTGGCCGTCGAGCAGCTGTGCGGACTGGAGGTGCCCGAGCGCGCGAAGTGGCTGCGCGTGCTGCAACTCGAACTGTCGCGCATCGCCGCCCATCTGTTCTATTTCGGCGGACATGCCGCGACCACTGGCATGTACACGCCGTCGTTCTGGGGTGTGGCGGATCGCGACCTGATCCTCGATCTGTTCGAGATTCTGTGCGGCGGGCGCGTCTATCACATCTACAACATCCCGGGCGGGGTGCGCCGCGACCTGCCGCCGGGTCTGGGTGCGCGCATTCTCGAGACCATGGACTATCTCGAATCGCGGCTGCCGGACTATGACGCACTGCTGTTCGAAAACCAGGTGTTCATCCAGCGGGCGAGCGGGATCGGGGTGCTGACCCAGGAGCAGGCCCTCGCGCTCGGCGTGACGGGCCCGAACCTGCGTGCAACGGGCCTGGCGTTCGACGTGCGCCGGGACGACCCGTATCTGGTCTATGACCAGCTCGACTTCGACATCCCCACCGAATCCGCCGGGGACTGCTGGGCGCGTACGCTGGTGCGACGTTCGGAACTCGCCGAAAGCATCTCCATCGTTCGCCAGGTCGTGCGGCGACTGGACGGCATGCCGGGCACGATCCGCTGTCCGATTCCAAACCCGCTCGCCTGGAACGTGCCGGCCGGTGAATGCTACATCCGCATCGAATCGTCGAAGGGTGAGCTGGGCTGGTATGTCGTGTCCAACGGCGGTGAACGGCCGTATCGCACGCATATCCGCGGGCCGTCGCAGACCCACGCCGTGCAGGTGCTCGAACAGCTCGCGGTCGGTGCGCGACTGGAAGACGTCGCACAGATCCTGTTCTCGCTGGATGCCTGTCCGCCGGAGGTCGACCGGTGAAGCGAATTGATCCGCAGGCGCGCGGCAGCCTGCTCGCGCCGCTGACGAACCTGAAGTTTCTCGGCCGGCGACCGGTGACCGAACCGCTCGGGCCGCGCCCGGCGAGCGAGCGCTACCGCGGTTTTCATGTCAACGACTGGGAGGCCTGCATCGGCTGCTCGACCTGCCAGAAGGTCTGTGACAACGCCGCGATCAGCATGGTGCAGATCCCCGCGCTGACAGACGACCCCGCGCGTGGCGTGCGCAACCTGCGCCCGGCCATCGACTACGGCCGCTGCTGCTGGTGCGCGCTGTGCGTGGATGTCTGTCCGACCGGCTCGATCTCGCTGTCGCGCGAGTATGTGCATGTCTGTCGCGACGACGAACTCGGCAGCTATTTCATCCTGCCCGATTCCAAAGGCATCCATGGCAGGGTGTTTGAGCGCGGCTGGTCGAAGGACGGCGAATCCGATCTGATCGATCACAAGCGCCAGCCCATGAATGAGCTGGCAGCCGATGAACGGGCAACTGGATTCGATGAAATCGTCGCCGGCTTCACGCATGACCAGGCGCTGATCGAGGCGTCGCGATGCGTGCAGTGCGGTATGTGTTTCGACGCCTGCCCGACGCACATGCACGCACCGGAATACATCCGCGCGATCTGGCGTGGTGACGCCGAAGCGGCCGTCGCCGAGATCTACAAGACCAATCCGTTCGCGCACACCTGCGGACGGGTATGCACGCATCGCTGCGAGACGGCGTGTTCGGTCGGACATCGCGGAGAGCCGATCGCGATCCGCTGGCTGAAGCGCTATGCCATGGATCAGGTCAGCCCCGAGCGCGTGCAGGCCATCGCGAAGCAGGGCCGTGTCACGAAGGCCAGCGGCCGCCGGGTGGCGATCGTTGGCGCCGGTCCCGCGGGTCTCAGCACTGCGTTCGACCTTGCGCGCAAGGGGCACGCCGTGACGGTCTTCGAGGCGCAGCCGCTGGCCGGCGGCATGCCGCGCTGGGGCATCCCGGATTACCGGCTGCCGCAGCCCATGCTCGATCGCGACGTCGCGGTCGTCGAATCGCTCGGCGTGGAGATTCGCTGCAACATGCGTGTCGGCACGGATATCACGTTCGATTCGCTCAAAGCCGACTACGATGCGGTCGTGCTCGCGCTGGGTCTGCAACTCGGACGTTCCACGCGCGTGCCCGGCAGCGATCTGCCCGGTGTCGCGCGCGCGATCGATCTGCTGCGTGCCATCGTCGCTGGCGAGTCCATCGAGGTGCCGGAGCAGGCGATCGTCATCGGCGGCGGCAATGTCGCGATGGACATCGCGCGCTCGCTGGTGCGCGTCCAGCTCCAGCGCTACGGTCGCGGTGCCGTCACCATCACGGCACTGGAAGATCGCGCGCATCTGTTGGCCGATCCCGAGGAGCTGCGCGAGGCGGTTGAGGAGGGCATTGAGTATCTTCCCGCGCGCGGACCGCAGGAGATCGTCGCTGGAGACGGCCGCGCCGTGGGGCTGAAGACGTGGGCCGTGCGTTCGATCTTCGATGCGAACGGGCGCTTCGCGCCGAGTTACGATTCCGACGACGAACGCATCCATCCGGGTACGTTGATTGTCGAGGCCATCGGCCAGATGAGCGACTGGTCGCTGCTCGGTGCGGAACTGACCGAACAACTGGAGTGGGATCGCGGGCGCCTGCGTGTGGACGCGAATCTGCGCACCTCGGAGCCATGGCTGTGGGCCGCCGGCGATGCGGTGCGCGGACCGGATGTCGTCAGTGCCGTCGCGAATGGTCACACGGTCGCGAGCGCGATCCACGCCGCCTTTGAGACCGCGGAGCTGGTGACATGACCGAGGGACACCAAAGCGGGCGCGCACGTCTTGAGGCCACGACGACGCTGCGCGAGGCGCTGACGGTCGCGACCGAATTCGAACGCACGGCGCGGGATTTCTATCGCGATCTGGCGCCGCGCGTCAGCAAGCGCATCCGCTGGCTGGTCGATGAACTGGCGGCCGAAGAACAGACGCACTTCGAGCTGTTTTCGGAACTCGCCGGGCGGGTCGATGCCATGGCGCACATGGACGAAGCACTGGCGCGTCCCGCCAGTGACGCGCGGTTCTCCGACTGCATCCAGCTGCCGGACCTCGGCGATGCCCCGGACGATCAGGCCGTGCTGCAGTACGCGCTGGGCCGCGAGCACGCGGCCATGGAACAGTACCGCGCGCTGGCCGAGGTAAGCCCGTCAGACGAGCTGCGCCGGGTGTTCGAGTTTCTTGCGAACGAAGAGACGCAGCACAAAGCCGAGCTCGAGAAGCTCTACTACGAACTCATTCACGCCGGCGGCGTATGAACTTCGACGGCGCTGATGGAAGCCTGGGTTTTTCGGGCGGCTACCGAGCTGCCGCCATGGCGGAACCGAAAATGCATCCGCATCATCCGGACTGCCCGCCGGCACGATCTCGTGTTTTGAATCATCCGTGAAGTATTCCCAGAACCGCGCCGCCACAGCCGGATCGTTGATCGCGAACGCACCGTTCGCTTCGCGCTCCATCAGAAAGCGCCGAAAGGCATCGATGGGTTCCGGGCCGAACTGCTGGTAGATGATGCGACCGCCGTAGCGCCCGTACAGCGAACGATTGATTTTCCACTGGCGAATCAGTGCCTGCGCCATGTTCCGGCGCATCACATCCACCTCGGCGGGTTCGTCCGGTGTCAGGTCGGCACCCGCCGTCATGCCCTTTTCGGTCATGTCGCGCTGGATGTCAGCAACCAGCGTGTCAATCTCCAGCGGCTGCGCGTCGAGACCCTGCTCC
The DNA here is from genome assembly GCA_020445605.1 of Chromatiales bacterium. Lineage (NCBI taxonomy): Bacteria > Pseudomonadati > Pseudomonadota > Gammaproteobacteria > Chromatiales > Chromatiales bacterium. The sequence goes on along the minus strand of JAGRGH010000051.1, from coordinate 47,174 downwards.
ATGGCATAGCGATCGAACAGCCGGGCGAGGATCGTGGCCTGAATCTCTTCGGCAGCCGCCGAATCGAGCGCCTCGCCGAGCACCGTGGCAGCGGGCGCCGGCACACCGAGTGGTGAGAATTCAATGATCGCGCCATCGGCCATGGTCGCGAGGAACAGGTGCCCGTCGGTCAGCACGTAGCTGCGTACCCACTCGAACTGCGCAAGGTACTTCTCTGACAGGGAAGCCTGGGGACACAGGGCGCGGGTCGATGTGACCGGGCCAAACTGAAGCTGCTCGGCTGACGCCGACGTCCACGGGCCGAATCCGCGGTTGCAGTCGGCGAGCATGCGCGCGGTACCGTCTGCATCCAGTGTCAGCGTGTAGCGCGCGGGGTCGTCCGGGTCGAACACGCGGTCGTCCATGGACGTGATCTTCACCAGTTGCCAGGACGTGCCGTCCAGTTCGGCGGCATGCGCCGTAATTGTCAGCGCCAGTGCCGTTGCCACGACGGTCCGCGCGTTCCGTCGCATCATCTGATCAGCCTCCCTCGATCGCGGCCAGCGGAACCTCGTAGATCTCCTTGTCGTCGATGGTTACGCTCCAAGTGTCGCCGTTCAGCTTGGCTTCGGCCTTGCGGTTTGTCGCGTTGACGTAGTCCGTCATGAAATTGATCGTGAACTGTTCACCGGCCTGGTTCTGTATCACGACGGATGCCTGACGGTTTTCCATGCGGAGGATGCCGGCCGGACATTGTTCAAACTCGGCATCGGCAACACCGCGGCAACGCAGCAGCGTGGTGGCATGGTAGCCCTTCGTGGTGAAGGGCCACGTAGGGTTGCTCGGGTCCGCAGGTTCCAGCCGCCCGGCGTTCCAGTAGACGAACACACTCTCGGTGGGGAAACGAAAGATCACCCCCTGATCGCCGAGGCCGCTCTGGCGGTAGACCGTGTGGCCGTCCTGGTCGAGGAAGTTGCCGACCCGGTCACCCTTCGGTGTGAGATCGTGGCTGATGCCGTCCTCACGCGTGATGGTGATGTAGCCCTGCCGTTGCGCGAAGGTGCAGTGGATCGACTTGTTCGAGTGATCCTCGCCCTTCGGGTAGATGTCGCAGCTGGCCTCACGCCAGTCGGCCGCCACCGGGCCGGCCCAGGCCGCCGCGGCGGCCACAATCCAGATCGTCCAGGTCTTCATGCTTCGAATGGCACCTCAACTGCCGGGTTTCGCGGTCGAAATTTCTTCGTCATAAGGCTTCGAATTTGGCGCCGGAGTTCCATCGGAGACCAATCGTTGCAATCGGTTCCAGCGATGGGGTCTAACTGGGCGTCGGTGCTGTGGAGAACCGCATGACGCTACAATTCAGCTCCCCTGAAGACGAGAACGGCAAATCCACATGAAAGTAAATGTGAAACAGACGGCGCGCTGGCTGCTGGCCGGCGTGCTGGCCGCGCTGGTCGGTTCGGTCGCGGCCGGACCGGCGATGGACAATGCCAAGCAGAAAACCGCCGAAGCCTATGCCGCCGGCAAGGACGTAGCCGTTGAGGTATGGGACAGCGCCAAGGATGCCAGCCAGGCCGCCTGGGACCGTGCACGCCAGAGCTCGTCGGAAGTCTGGGAGAAGGCGCGTGCCAAATCCGCCTCCGCGTGGGGCTCCGCCAAGAGCGAGTCGCAGGCCGCCTGGGACAAGGTAACCGACGATGAGAGCTGGCGGGCGGCGAAGGAGAAATCGCACGAACTTTGGCTGAAGGCGAAGGACGAATCGCATCAGGCCTGGGCTGAGGCGCGCGAGACGTCGCAGAAACACTGGGACGATGCGCGAGACTATTCGTACCGTCAGTGGGAGACGGCCAAGGCTGCGGTCCACAAGTCGAACTGAAGCCGATGAGTCCGGGCTGGACACGCGGCACATACCCTGCCAGCGACCGAAGACCGCCGCGGGGCAGGCACGACGTATCGTGCCTGCTCGTGCGTCTGGCTGGCGTCGAGCGTACCGTCTGATCCGCATGTTGATATGCCGGATCTGAAACACGCACTACTGGTGGTGGCCGCAGGGGCGCTGCTCAGCGGGTGCGCAACGGTGTATGCGCCCGTGCCGCTGGAATCGATCGGCGATTCGCCGCGGGTCCAGTCGCAGACCCAGCACGACGTCACGGTTTCGACGACGATCCTGACCGACGACGAGGCCCGCAGCCAGTTCGGCGCGGATCTCGGCGCGCATGGCGTGCAGGCGATGTGGCTTCGGGTGCGCAATGCCACCTGGCGAAACCTCTGGCTGATCCGCAACCAGATCGATCCTGACCTGTATTCACCGGATGAACTCGCGCTCCTGCTGGAGCCGGACGTTCCGGCCGCGGATTTTGATCGCATGCGCCAGTCCCTGCGCGACCAAGCCATGCGTCTGCTGCTGAATCCGATGACGATTACCGAGGGATTCATCTACCTGCCGCGCATCGAGGGCGGGCGTTATCTGGACATACGACTGGGCGCGGATGTCTACGAGACGGCGGTGGATCGTGAGGCCGCGCTGAGTCTGCCGGGCGGCACATGGAACGACGAGCTCGCCGAGCTGCGATTTGGCTTCGCGATGCCCCTCCCGGACGGTGATTTCGACTTCGAACGCATGGACACCGCGCATACCTATGCGGGCGCGGTGCTGCCGAATCTGGATGGCGAACTGCTGCGTGCGCAACTCGAGCGCCTGCCGTGCTGCGTGACGAATGAAGACGGCACGCGCGACGGCGATCCGCTCAATCTTGTGTTCGTGGGTGATTCGGCGGCGGTGCTGACCGCGCTCTCGCGCAGCGGCTGGTCGTTCACCCACCGCATCTCCCTGAAAACCGTGCAAAGGTTGGTGGGTGCCGCTCTGTCGGGCGAAGCCTATCCAGTCGCGCCGGTCAGCAGCCTCTACGTGTTCGGCCGCAAGCAGGATTTCGCTTTACAGAGAGCGCGCACCGATATTTCGCGCCGCAATCACATGCGCCTGTGGCTTGCGCCGTATCTGGTTGAGGGTCGGCAGGTCTGGATCGCGCAGGTGAGCCGCGACATCGGCGTCAAGCTCACCACGGAATCGCCGACCCTGACCACACACGTCATCGACCCGCAGGTGGATCTTGCCCGAGAGTACGTGTTGCACAGCCTCCTCGCGGAGGGATTGGTCGAACGCTTCGGCTTTATTCGGGGTGCGCGACGTGCATCGCGTGATCAGCCGGCGCAGAACCTCACGAGTGATCCGTATTTCAGCGATGGACTGCGCCTGGTCGTGTTCATTCCGAATAACCCCGTGCCCTACGCTGCCATACGCAGCCTGCTCTGGGATCAGGCCGATGCGCCGGTGAAGGAGGGGCAGTCCGAGGCCGCGACCGGGAACGTTCGCGATATTCGGTAGCGCGTGGGCGCTACAGTTCGTCGCGAAAGAGTTCTGCGAGGGATTTCCGGAAACGCTGGATGACATCCTCGGGCGCCTCGAAACTGGCGGCGAGCTTTGGCGTGACTTCGCGGCTGAATCGCAGGTCGTGATCCAGAAACGCTGCGCGTAGCTGTTTTGCCAATCGGGGTTGCCTGAATACGAGCGCGGATTCGCTGTTCAGGCGCTCGCTTCGCGGATCGAGATTATAGGAGCCGACTAGGCTGCGCTCGCCGTCGAATACAGCGAACTTCGAGTGCATGGTGCCCTGGCTGCGCGCCGGTTCGTCGGGCGACTGACCGACCCACTCCCAGATACGAATTCCCGCATCCGGGTTCGCGCACGCCTGGACTACCGCGGTTTCATTGACGGACAGCAGATCGCCGTAGTGACCACGTCCGACCAGGCTGATCTCAGGAAGGTCGTTCGTGTCCGGGCTGTTTGAAATCAACCGGACCGACACGCAACGCTGGGCGGCAGCCTTCAGCGCGCGGGCGAGCGTCGGGGTCGGTACGAAGTACGCGTTCGCGATCAGGATCTCCCGCTTGGCCCGTTCAATCAGTTTGAGATAGGCCTGCTGGATATAGGTTTCCTTCAGCCGCGGGCGGTTCTGCAGGAAGCGACAGGTTGCGGGACGGTAATCCAGCGTCGGTCGACGCGCCTCCATTCGTGTGACATTCGCCTCGATCGCGGGATCGGTCGTGTAGCTGATCGGTAGCATGCCGGTCTCGTCGAGTACCGCGCGAGTCGCATCCCAGTACAGATTCGTATTGAAGATGCCGCGACTTTTCTTGACCTCCACGAAGTAGTCGAAGTTGCGGTCAAAGGCATCGACGAGGTCGTTGAGGATTGTGCCACGGACCACGACGTCCTGGTCACGCCAGGTGCGATCCGGGTCTTCCGGATTGGCGCGAAAGTATTCGTTGCCGATGTTCATACCACCCGTCACCGCGATGCCATGATCGGTCTCGCCGTCGATGATCCAGAGCTTTTCGTGGAAGCGCTTGTCGAGTTGTTCCGGGTCGTAGTGGGGTGTGAGGTTCGGGATCGGCACCTCGTTGAGCCACTGCAGTGCCATGGCCTCGTAGCCCTCGACCTCGATGCCGTGCTGCTTGAGGTCAAAATACATCCACTGCGATTGCAAGGCGGGGTTGGAAAACGCATCGACGATGATGCGTACGTCGAGTCCGGCGGCCTTCTTCTGCTTCAGCACCTCGGCGACGCGCAAGCCCGATTCGTCTCCATTGAACACCAGCGCCTGAATCCGGATGGAATGCTGCGCCGCGCCTAACGCCGCCATGCGGACCGCGAACGAGTCCTCGCCGCCGGCGAGTACGGCGAGTTCGCAATCGTCAAGACCGCGCACCGCAAACAAGCCGCTTCGCGCGACGTCCGCGTAGGGACTGCCCGTAAATCGGCTCTTGGGATCCAGCACCGCCGTGGCGCCGATGCCGTCGAACTGTCCCTCTAGCGCGATTGCGGTATCGGATGCCGGTGGAGCGCTGGCGCAGCCAGCCATCAGCGCGATGCAGGCAAGCAGTGCGAGTGCCGGAGTGCGGCGCTTGCTGCGGCATCTGACCGGTAAACGGCGGACCTCGCCGAGGCCCCATTCGGCGCCCGACTCAAGCGTGGGTCTCGCAGTCACGCGAGCGCGGTCTGCGGGGCGACGCCATGGGCGCGGACCCGCTCACGGTGCCGGTTGAGCCGGGGGTTCAGTTCGCGCTGGTGCTGGCGGGAGGTATGTCCGCGGCATCGCTTTCGGTCGACAGCTTCGCCTTGGCGGAATCATAGGCCTCGCTTCCCGCTTCAACCACTCGATTGGCTGCATCCTTGGTCTTGTCCCAGGTCTCGCCGGTGGCCTGCTTGGTGGACTCCCACGACTCGGCCGTCTGCTGCTTGGTGGCGTCCCAGACCTCGCCGGATTTCTGTTTCGTGGCGTCCCAGGCCTCGCTGGTCGCGGTCTTGGTCTTGTCCCAGGTCTCCGCGGACTGCTGCTTGGTGGCGTCCCAGACCTCGCCGGACTTCTCCTTGGTCGCGTCCCAGGCGGCCGAAGCGGCCTCCTTGCTCTTGCCGTAGGCCTCGCCGGCGGCGGTCTTGGCGCGGTCCCAGGACGAGGGCTCGGTATTGCCGGACGCGCCGCTGCCACCGGCCGAGGCGGCCTGCTGTGAACTGTTCTGGTCGCCGCAGCCGGTGACGCTCAGGGCGACGCCGAGCAGCAGGGCATGGGAAAGATGTTTCATGGCTACCTCATTCAGCCGTGGGTGCAATCCGCTCATACTAACGCCGGAGCCTGCCCGGGTCCGCGCAGGAAACGATATTTTACCCATGTGCGCCGCCCCGTCCGTCCTAACGCCGCGGTTGGTCGGGCATGGCATGTTCCGTGCTTGTGAAACTGTAACGTGACGCGGAATCGTCGCACGGGCACTTTCCTGGCGCATTTCGTACCATGGCAGGGGGGGCGGCGCGCCGTTTACGCACCATTCGTGGGCGCGGTGCCGCTCTGGCGCGTGCTCCGCACCCACTTCAACGACTGAACAAACCGGACCAACATCGATGAGTGACGCCAAACGATTCCAGCTCGAGGTCAACCCGCGCGTGCCGCCCGAACTCGGGCGACTGTCCGAGCTTGCCGAGGACCTCTGGTACAGCTGGAACCGCTCGGCCCGCGAGCTGTTCGGACCGCTGGATCCCGAGCTGTGGCGGCGCTGCGGCCACAATCCGAAGGTGTTCCTGCGCTGCATCGACGAGGGCGCGCTCGCCAACGCGGCCGCCGACCCGGTGTTCATGGCGAACTACAACCGCGTGGTCACGGATTTCGATACCTATCACGGCGAACGCGGCGGGCCCGAAATCGAGCGCCTCATGGACCCGCCCGATCTGGTCGCCTATTTCAGCGCCGAGTTCGGTTTCCACGAGAGTTTCCCGATCTACTCGGGCGGCCTGGGCATTCTGGCCGGGCATCACTGCAAGACCGCCAGCGACCTGTGTCTGCCGTTCGTGGGCGTGGGGCTGCTGTATCGGCAGGGCTATTTTCAGCAGACCATCGACGGCGAGGGCAACCAGGTCGCGCACTACGCGGATTCGAACTTCTCCGACCTGCCCGTGACCCGCGCACTCGATGCCGATGGCAACCCGATCGACATCGACGTGCCGATGGCCGAGCGCGATGTGCGCGTGGCCGTGTGGCGCGCGAAGCTCGGTCGCGCGCAGCTCGTGCTGCTCGACACGAACTTGCAGGCGAACCGTCCCGAGGACCGCGAGATCACGCACGTGCTCTACGGCGGCGACCGCGACATGCGCATGCGCCAGGAGATCGTGCTGGGCATCGGCGGCGTGCGCGCGCTGCGCGCGGTGGGGCTCGCTCCCACGGTGTGGCATGTCAACGAAGGGCATGCCGCGTTCCAGGGGCTGGAACGCATCCGCGAATACATCGAACAGGGCCTGGACTTCGACACCGCGCTGGAGGCCGTTTCGGGCGCGACCGTGTTCACGACCCACACGCCCGTGCCGGCCGGACACGACCACTTTCCCGAGCCGATGATGCGCGCGTACTTCGAGCGTTATGCGTCCGCCATGGGCATCGATCTGTCGCATCTGACCGGCATGGGGCATGTCTCGCGCATGGGCGAAGACTTCAATATGACCGTGCTGGCGGTGCGGACCTCGCGCCACCACAACGGCGTGAGCCGCATCCATGGCGATGTATCGGCCGAGATCTGCGCGCCCTGCTGGCCGCAGGTGCCGACCAATGAAAACCCGATGCGTTACGTCACCAACGGCGTGCACGTGACCAGCGTGCTGGCCAAGGACTGGGTGCTGCTGTTCGACCGCTTCGTCGGCGCCGAGTGGCGCAATCACATCAAGGACATCGGCTTCTGGGAGCGTCTCGACGAGATTCCCGACCACCTGTTCTGGTCGGTGAACCAGTCCATCAAGTCGCAGATGCTGTATTCGCTGCGCGAGACGCTGATGTACCAGCACCTGCGCAACCAGGTCAGTGAGGCGCATCTGGATCGCATCCTTCAGCATCTCGATCCGGCGAACCCGAATGTACTCACGGTCGGATTCGCGCGGCGTTTTGCGACCTACAAGCGCGCAACGTTGCTGTTCAACGATCTGGACTGGTTCCGCCAGATCGCTTCGGACGAACAGCGTCCGATCGTGTTCGTCTTCGCGGGCAAGGCGCACCCGGCGGACCAGCCCGGCCAGGAGATGATCCGCAGCATTCATCGAATCTCGAACATGCCGGAGTTCGTCGGCAAGGTGCTGCTGATCGAGGGCTACGACCTCGGGCTCGCGCGCCGGCTGCTGCCGGGCGTGGACGTATGGCTGAACACGCCGGTCTATCCGCAGGAGGCCAGCGGCACCTCGGGCATGAAGGCCGCGATGAACGGCACGATCAACCTCAGCGTGCTCGACGGCTGGTGGGCCGAGGGCTACGACGGACACAACGGCTGGGCGATCAAGCCATCGCCGCACGAGCACGACCCGTCGCGCCGCGACCGCGAGGACGCGCGCACGCTCTATGAGCTGTTGCAGGACCAGGTCGTGCCGCTCTACTACGACCGCAACAAGCAGGGCTACTCGCCGGGCTGGGTCGCGATGGCCAAACGATCCATGGCGACCATCCTGCCGCGGTTCAACATGGAGCGCGTGCTCAACGACTACGCCACGGGGTTCTACAAGCCCGCGGCGCGTCAGGGCCGTGCGCTGACGGAGAACAACCACGCACGGGCGCGCGAGCTTGCGCAGTGGAAGAGCAGAGTCCACCAGGCCTGGCCGAATGTCACCATTCGCCAGATTCATGAACCGGTCAACCGGATCGAATTCGAACAGAGCCTGCGGGTCGAGGTCGCGGTGCGGATGAACGGTCTGTCGGTCGACGATCTGGCCGTGGAACTGTTGCTGTGCGAGCGTCCGGATCCACAGTCACGCATGGCCGGCGGCTTCAATGCGCTGGAGGCGATTCGCAGCCGCCGCCACAAGGACGAACCGGAGCGCCTTGCGTCCTACCGGTTCCAGCCCATCGATGGCCTGGACAGTCATGGAGAGCAGCGCTTTGTGCTCGACATGCAGCCCGAGTGGTGCGGTCGGCTGTGCTATCGCGTGCGCGTGTTCCCGTTCAACCGTTCGCTGACCCATGTCTACGAAACCGGGCACATGACCTGGTTGACCTGACGCCCCGCCGCCCAGGGCGCAGGATCGGTCGATCCTTGCGCTCAGCAGGCGTGTCCCGGTTTGCACTGTGGGTCCGGGCAGTTTTGGTCCGGTCCGCAGATCAAGCCGCATTCGGTCAGATAAGGCGGTTTACAGGGAACCACTCTGCAATAACGTGGGCAGTGACTTCCCTGTGACAGGATGGGGCGTCCACTGGATGCCTGGTAGATGTCTTCCAGCGTACCCGGAAACGCGAATTCGTCCCGGTTCATGAATTCCGCCTTGTCCTTCTCCGAACCGTAACTGCGGAGCACTTCCAGCCGGCTCTGAGATGGCGGTGGGGACACTGCCATAAGCGTTTCGATCTTTTGTCTGAAATCGGCCTCAGAGTATTCCGGGGTTTGGCAGGCGGACGCCGAGATTCCGATGCTGATGCACAGGACCAAAGCGCGCATCTTCAGGGGGTTCAATTTGAAATTCTCCGCTTTGAGAGTTGTGTTCATGAGTTCCGGCACATGGCGATTCCCGCCGGGTGGCAATCGATTGTGAAACGCTACGCGCGGCTGGAGGGCTGTATCTCCGGACTATGGTCGGCCCCGACTAAGGCGTGGCATCGCCGATCCAGCCGATTTCGGCGGCCGTGTAGCGCCCTACCGTGCAGGCGCGCAGGTTCTCGGGCATAAGAGAACGCTCGGGTGAATCCGGAATGCGCACGGCCATGATCTCGCAGCGTTTCTGCGGCCAGCGCGGTGAAGCCGTCGGATCCGCGTAGCCATCGGGCCAGCGCGGTTCGCCGCGCGCATCGTACTTGTCCGTTGCACCAACGGTATGCAGCAACTCGTGCGCGACGATCACCGTGTTCTGCGCGTCCTGGGTCGAATCGGCGTAGAGGTGCACGACGCCGAGCAAACCCTTTTCGATGCCGAGCGAGTGCGGCAGCGCCGCATTCGGTTCGCCCTGCCGGTAGACCAGATACATGCGCACCACGTCGCCTTGACCCCAGCCGGCCGGCGTCACCCGCCAGGCCCATACGCGCAGCTTCAGGCTGTACCAGACGGCCGACAGGACGCCGCCGTCCGGCCCCGGCGGGTCTGGTGGTTCCGCATCGATCGTGGGGCCGATGCGGACACTGACGGGGCGATTCGCGACCAGCCGATAGCCTGCGCCCTCGGATTTGAAGAAGCGCTCGATTGCGGCAAAGCGCGATTCGTCCAGGGATTCGATGTAAGTCCCCGTCGCCGGCGAGGTGTCGCCGGCAATCGGAAACAGCTGCATCTCGAGCGGCTCGTACCAGCCGCGGGTCGAAAGACGCTGGCCCTGCGTATAGATCGCGGCGGCCGCGAGAATCACGAGCAGGACCACGATCCGCAGCGAGCGAAAGCTGACGACGCGCATGGGCCGTTCGTGCCTTGGCTTCAGGCCGCGTGCGGGCGCTCGGGCAGCGTGACGTTCAGCGCCAGCACTTCGCAGCCATCGTCGCTTTCGACGTTGATCTGCACGTCTTCCGGCGACACGTCGACGTAGCGGCGGATGACTTCGAGAATTTCCTGCTGGAGTTGCGGCAGGTAGGACGGACGTCCACGGCTGCTGCGCTCATGCGCGACGATGACCTGCAGGCGTTCCTTCGCGCGCTGCGCGCTCGGTGGCCGCTGGCTGCGGAACAGGCTCAGCAATCCCATGTCAGCCTCCGAACAGTCGACCGAGCAGGCCTTTTTTCGGCACCTGCAGGAACCGCAGCGGCAGGGTCTCGCCGAGCAGGCGGCCGACCGCGTCCAGGTAGGCCTGACCGGCCTCGCTGGCTTCGTTCAGCACCACCGGCACGCCTTCGTTCGATGCCTGCAAGACATCGGGCGACTCCGGCACGACCCCCAGCAGGGGCAGCGCGAGGATCTCCTCGACGTCGCCGACACTGAGCATCTCGCCGGCCGCCACGCGGCGCGGTGAATAGCGTGTCAGCAGCAGGTGTTCGCGCACCGGTTCCAGGTTCAGTTCCGCTCGCCGCGACTTGCTCTGCAGGATGCCGACGATACGATCGGAATCGCGCACCGAGGACACCTCGGGGTTGGTCACGACGATGGCCTCATCGGCGAAGTAGAGCGCCATAAGCGCGCCATGTTCAATGCCGGCCGGCGAATCGCACAGGATGTAATCGAAGGTTTCGCCAAGTTCGTTCAGCACGCGCTCGACGCCGTCGCGCGTCAGTGCTTCCTTGTCGCGGGTCTGCGAGGCCGGCAGCACGTACAGCCGCTCGTTGCGCTTGTCGCGGATCAGCGCCTGGTTCAGCTTCGCCTCGCCCTGGATCACGTTCACGAAATCGTAGACGACGCGGCGTTCGCAGCCCATGACCAGATCGAGATTGCGCAGCCCGACATCGAAATCAATGACCGCGACGCGCTGGCCGCGCATCGCAAGCCCCATGGCCAGCGCCGCGCTGGTCGTGGTCTTGCCCACGCCGCCTTTGCCGGAGGTCACAACGATGATTCTTGCCACTTCAGAGTTCCTGTGCAGATTCGGTTGAGTTGACTGGCGGGGTTCGCGCGGGGCGGGTGTCTTTGCCGCCGCGACGAAGCGCCTGAATGCATGTGATCGGGATCGGCCCGGGTGTTTCAGCCTGCGGCGAGACTGCGGAACACCAGCCGCATGCCTTCGAGCGCGACCTCGATCGGGCGGCCGCGCACGGCCGTGGTCAGGTCGTCGCTGACCCGGTAGTGTCCGGCGATGGACACGAGTTCCGCATCCAGCGCCTGACAGAAAATACGTGCCGCGCCATCGCCACCGACACCGGCGAGCGCGCGCCCGCGCAGCGCGCCGTAGATGTGCACATTGCCGTCGGCCAGCACCTCGGCACCCGCGCTGACCGCGCCACGCACGATCAGGTCGGCGCCACGCGCATAGATGCGCTGCCCGGAGCGGATGGTGCGCTCCACGAGCTGGCTGCGCTGTGCGCCGTTCGACGTTGCGGGTGTTTCGCGCGCGGCACGCGCGGTCGCCCGCGGTTCCGGCAGCACGGCGAGTTCCAGCACCTCCGCCAGCGCGCGCGCCTCGTCACCGGCACCGCGCAGCCCGATCGGCACGAGCCCGTGCGCACGCAGCAGTCCGACCAGTCGTGCGAGGTCCGGCGAGCGTTGCTGCGGTGGCAGGGCCGACAGGTCCACGACCACCGGTGCCTGGCGGAAGAAATCCGGCGCCTGCGCGATCTTCGCCTCCAGTTCGCGCACGATCGCGTCCGGGTCGTTCGCGAGCACGCGCAGCAGGGGCAGCGTGAAGCCGGTGGCCTTGAGCTCGAATGCGGCCGGCGCGCTGGTTGGATCAGGCGTGGCGTTCATGATTTTCCAATTTAGTCACTTACGCGCTGCATGGGCATGCAGGGCACGGAGAAGTGGCGTCGGTCGTCGAGCCGCAGGGCGGTGAGGGCGCCGCCCCAGACGCAACCTGTATCCAGCCCCCAGGCGCCGAGCGACTCGCGCGCGCCGAGCGTGGACCAGTGCCCGAACACGATGGTATGGCCCGCGCTGCGCCGACCCGGCACCTCGAACCAGGGCAGCAGTCCCTCGCGCTGGGTGCCCGGCGGCCCCTTGTCACGAAAATCCATGCGTCCGTTCGGTGCGCAGAATCGCAGACGGGTGAAGGCATTGGTGATGCAGCGCAGTCGGGCATGGCCGCTGAGTTCATCGGACCAGCGGGCCGGTTCGTCGCCGTACATCTCGTGCAGGAATTCGCCGAATGCGCGTTCGTCGGCACACAGCGCGGCGAGTTCATCGGCGCGGGCGATGGCGTCGGCGATGGTCCACTGCGGTGCGAGGCCGGCGTGCACCAGCGTCGCATCCAGCCCGGCGTCGTGCACCAGTGCCGGCCGCGTGCGCAGCCAAGCCAGCAGTTCGTCGCGGTCGGGTGCTCCGAGGATATCGTCCAGCGTGTCCTGCGGCTTGCTGCGGCGCACCCCCGCGGCCACGGCGAGCAGGTTCAGGTCGTGGTTGCCGAGCACGCAGACCGCGGCGTCGCCGAGCGCGCGTACCGCGCGCAGGGCGCCGAGCGAGTCCGGCCCGCGGTTGACCAGGTCGCCGACCAGCCACAGCCGGTCGCGCGCCGGATCGAAGGCGATGGCCTCGAGTAGACGCTCAAAGGGCTCGCGACAGCCCTGCAGATCACCGATTGCGTAGGTGGCCATGTTCGTACGGATGCGGTCAGGGTGCGGCGGGGCCACAGGGCCCGCGCGGGTGCGGGTTCAGTGCACGGTGCCGGGGGTGCGCAGGGAGAACGGCGCGATCGGCGCGTCGAAACTGGTCCCGTCCTCGGCCTGCATCTGGTAGCTGCCATGCATGGTGCCGACGGGCGTTTCCAGCAGGGTGCCCGAGGTGTAACGGAACGCCTCGCCCGGCCGCAGGTACGGCTGTTCGCCGACCACCCCCTCGCCGCGGACCTCTTCGGTCTTGCCGTTGGCGTGGGTGATGATCCAGTGCCGGGTCAGGAGCTGCGCGGGGCGGTTTCCGGCGTTGCGGATCGTGATCGTATAGGCGAACGCGTAGCGGCTGGACTCGGGCTCCGACTGGTCGGGCAGGTAGCGGGTCTCGACCTTGATGTCGATCTGGTGCGGCTCGGAAAGATTCATGCGCGCTAGTTTCGCTGCCGCGCGCAGTGGCTGTAAAGCCGCGCGCGGGCGGTACAATGCCGACTTCCAATTCTGTGTGGAACCATGTCGGAATCCTTGCTGCGGGTTGCCGTTGTCGGCGTCGGCTATCTGGGCCGTTTCCATGCCCGAATCTACCGCGATCTGCCCGACGTGGAGCTGGTCGGCGTGTGCGACCGCGACGCCGCGCGCGCTGCCGCGGTGGCCGCGGAATACGGCTGCGCGGTGATCGAGGACTTTCGCACGCTGCCCGGTCGCGTGGACGCCGTCAGCGTGGTCGTGCCGACCACTGCGCACGCCGAGGTCGCCGAGCCGCTGCTGGCCGCCGGCATTCCGGTGCTGCTGGAAAAGCCCATCGCGCCGGACCTCGCGGACGCGGACCGCATCATCGCCGCGGCGCGCGCGGGCGGCGCAATGCTGCAGATCGGCCACGTTGAACGCTTCAACGCCGGGGTCATGGCGCTCGCGGAGCGCATTCGCCGGCCGCGGTTCATCGAGGCGCACCGCATGGGCGCATTCGTCGACCGTGCCACGGACGTCGATGTGGTGACCGATCTGATGATCCACGACATCGACATCGTGACCGCCCTGGTGCGCCGTCCCGTGCGTCAGATCCAGGCCGTGGGCACGCGCGTGCTGACCGACGAGGTGGATATCGCGAACGCGCGGCTGGAGTTCGAGGGCGGCTGCGTCGCGAACATCATCGCCAGCCGGGTCTCGGAATCCAAACTGCGGCGCATCCGCGTGTTCGAACAGCATCATTACGATTCACTGGATTTCATCGAGCAGACCATCGACACGCTGCGGGTCAGGCCGATCGACGGCGAGAAGTGGCCAAAGATCGAGCGCCAGCGGCTGGACATCGCCGCCGTGCGTCCGCTGGATGCCGAACTCGCCGCGTTCGCCGATTGCGTGCGTCATGGCCGCGCGCCGCTGGTCGGCGGCGACCAGGGCCGCGAGGCGCTGCGCATCGCCATCGAGGTGCGCGCCGAAATCTCCCGCACGCTGGAGGAGGCCGAATGACCGAAGCCACCAACGAGTCGATCCCGTTTCTGGACCTTGGCGCCGAGTTCGCGGCGCTGGGTGACGAATGGCTGCGGCGGGTGCGCTCGCTCGGTGCGCGCGGCGCCTTCATCCTCGGACCGGCGGTCGAGGCGTTCGAGAAGGAAGTGGCCGAATATGTCGGCGTCTCGCAGGCGGTTGGCGTCGCCAATGGCACGGACGCGCTGATCCTTGCGTTGCGCGCGCTCGGCATCGGTGCGGGCGACGAGGTCATCACCACCCCGTACACCTTTTTCGCGAGCGCCGAGGCGGTTTCGGCCGTCGGCGCGACGCCGGTTTTCGCCGACATCCGCGCGGACGACTTCACGCTGGATGCGCAGAGCGTGGCGACGAAAGTCACCCCGCGCACGCGCGCAATCCTGCCGGTGCATCTGTTCGGGGCGCCGGCGGACATGGACGGGCTCGCCACGGTGGCCGCGCGCCACGATCTGGCCATTGTCGAGGACTGCGCGCAGGCCTTTGGCGCCGAGGTTGGTGGGCGGCGCGTCGGCGCGATCGGGACCGTGGGTTGTTTCAGCTTCTATCCGACCAAGGTGCTGGGCTGTTACGGCGACGGCGGGCTGGTGACGACCGGCGACCCAGCGCTCGCCGCGCGCATCCGGCATCTGCGCAACCACGGCGCGACGGCGCCGTTCATGCACGATGCGGTCGGCATGAACAGCCGGCTGGACGCGATCCAGGCGGAACTGCTGCGCATCAAGTTGGGCCGGATCGAGGGTGCGATCGGCGGCCGCATCGGCGCGGCGCGCGACTATGACGAGGCGCTTGCCGGAACGGCGGTCGTGACGCCGCCGCGGCCCGTGCGCGGCAGACACGTGTTCAATCTCTACACCATCCGTGCGCCGCGGCGTGATGCGCTGCGCGAGCTGCTGACTGCGGCCGGCGTGCCGACTTCGCTGTGCTACCCCGCGCCGCTGCACGTGCAGGCGGTGTACGCGCATCTTGGATATTCCGCAGGGTCGCTGCCCGTTGCCGAGCAGGCCTCGCGCGAGGCGCTGTCACTGCCCATCTATCCGAACCTGCCGGCCGCGCACGTCGATCGCATTGCCGGGGTCATTCGCGCATCCGCCTGAAGGTCCGCCCGACCGGTTGTTCGACGTCGACCACCGGTTCCAGCCAGCCAGTCCCAGAGTGGACCCCCGCGTGTCACCGGCGAAATCCGGCGCACGGGGTAGAACGGTAGGCTAAGCTCAGCTGGGGGTGCCGACGTTCGGCCGGCGGGCCTGCTCGAGCGGGCGATGCCCGGACGGCCCGCGGTCTTGCCGCGGCGTTGCGGGCGTGGCACAGTCGGTATGCAAACTGCAATAAGCCACGGTCAAGTGGCGTCAGGAGGTCGGAGTGAATCTCAAGAAGCTAGCCATAGCGACGGTCGTCATCTTCATTGTTGTCTTCGCCTACGAGTGGCTGTTCCATGGGGTGCTGCTCGAGGGGCTCTACGAGCGAACCGCTGAACTTTGGCGCCCGCAGGACACGATGGGCGGCTACTTCGCGTGGCTGATCATCGGGCAGTTGCTGTTCGCGTTCTTCTTCGTCTGGATCTACTACCGCTACATCCGAATTGACAGCATGGGTGGCGGTGCAAGGTTCGGGCTGGCGCTCGGGGCGTTGCTCGGCGCCACGCAGCTGATCATGTTCGCGGTGCAGCCGCTGCTGCCGGCGCTGGTGGTCTACTGGATCATTGGTGGTCTGGTGGAAGGCGCGCTGATCGGCGCGGTCGCCGGTTATCTGTACGAGGCCTGATCAGGCCGTCGATCGTTCGCGGCTCGCGGCGTCAATCCGCCGCGAGCCGCGCGAATTCCTCAACGGAAAGTGCCTCGGCGCGCAGGCCGGGGTCGATGTCCGTACGCTTGAAGCGTGCCTCGTCCACCAAGCCTTCCAGGCTGTTCCGCAGGGTCTTGCGCCGCTGTCCAAACGCTGAGCGCACAATTGCCTCAAAGCGCTCTGGATGGGTCGGGAACGGCGGTTGTGCATGCGGGATCAGTCGCACGATCATCGATTCGACCTTCGGCGCAGGCCGAAACGCCCCGGGGCCAATCACGAACAGGGGTAACACCCGGCAGGCGAACTGCGTCATCACCGACAGCCGGCCGTAGACTTTCGAACCCGGATCCGCGGCCATGCGCTCGACGACTTCGCGTTGCAGCATCAGGTGCATGTCGGTGATCGCCGCGCGCTGTGCAATCAGGTGAAACAGGATCGGAGTTGAGAGGTTGTAGGGCAGGTTGCCGACTACCCGCAGCATTCCCCCCGCGGCCAGCGCGCGAAAATCGACCTGCAAGACATCGGACTCGATCAGGTCCAGCCTGCCAACCGCGGCAGTCGCGGCGCGCAGGGGCTCGAACAGGTCGCGGTCGAGTTCGATGGCCCGCATCGACCCCGAGCGGGCGAGCAGTGGAATCGTCAACGCACCGAGACCCGGGCCGATCTCCACGATCGACTGCCCGGGGCGTGGATCGACGGCATCCACGATGCGGTCGATCACGCCGCGCTCGTGCAGAAAATTCTGGCCGAAGCGTCTTCTGGGCTGGTGTTGCATTCGATCTTGCCGGCCGCGATACAGGGTGCTGCGGGCAATATCGGGCTGTTGAGAGGAGAATTTCAACAACCTTTTGATCCTATTGAAACTCTGAAACGATACGGGGCGTCCCGCGGCCCCGGAACGTTTCGCTCCGTTCGACGGCTGCAAGCCGTTGAAACTGGGGGCGGATGAAAATGAGACTTTGGTGCTTTAGCCGCCCTGACAATCCGGAACGGATTGATCAGAGCTTAGCCGTGAATGTGCTGCCGCACCGCGATTGCGTGGCAATCGCTTGGGCGCCGGGTCCCTCGCAACGGCGTTCAGGCTGGTAGGCGAGGATGCCTTTCCGTCGGTCTGGAAGGTGCAAGTCGGCTATCCTTGCCGAACGAGACGGGTTTGCTGGGTTTGGCTTCGAAACCTCCTGGCTCGGCGACCGCGGCTGTGGCGCGTGCTGGGGTGGGAGCGGGCCTTTGCTGGCCGCGGTCGTGAAGCGTCCGAACCTACCGCTGTTGCGAAAGGAAAAGCGCCTTGATCATCGAAACTCCGAAGTCCAGCTACCCGGTTGTAATTGTGGGTACTGGTCCTGCGGGCATAACGGTTGCCCGACGGCTGGCCGAGCTTGGCCAGCGTGAAATTCTGCTTATTGAGGCGGGGCGAGTTGAATACGACCCTGCGCAGAATGCGCTTGGAAAGATCGTCGCGCAGGGTGACCTTACGTCTGCCTATTTCCAGCAGCATAATTTCAGGATGTTTGGCGGCGTCTCAGCGGTCTGGGGCGGGTTCTGCGCAATGCTGGAGGAACGCGCATTTCGGGCTGGCAGATGGCCCATTGCGTTCGAGGAGTTGGCGCGGTTTTATCCTGAGGCGGCCAGCGTGCTCGATCTGCCCGAGAGCGCGTGGAAAATGCCATCTGTTCCGATTGATGGGACCGATGAGCTGGTCTACCGTCCCTTCTACCTGAGCCCGCCGGTCCGTTTCGGGCAACGGTTTCTCGGCGAGATTCGGGACAGCAATCAAATTTCGCTGTTGCTCGCGCACACGCTTACGCGGATTCAAAGTCACGATGAACGCGCCCTGACGCTGCTGGTGGCCGACGCTGCCGGCGAAATCCTTGAGATCAGGGCAGAGCACGTCGTTCTCGCGGCCGGCGGTATCCAGAATGCGCGTCTGCTCCGGCTTTCGGGTCTCGGCAATGACAACGCTGGTCGCCATCTCATGGAACACCCGCACCTGATCGGCTACGGAAAAATCATGCTGGGTACGCCGGTGATCGACGCCAGCCGCAAGACCAGCGGGCGACGAGTTGATGCGCTGCAGCTGAGCGATGAGCTTTGTCAGGATTTGGGGCTGCTTTCCTTTAGTGTTGGCATTGACGAGGCCCGGGATGCCAATGGCCTGCCCAGCGCGGAAGGTGGAATGTTGCGGGCCGGAGTCACCGTCCGTGCCGAAATGGATCCAGTGTCAGAAAATCGGGTATCACTATCCGCCGAACTGGATGCGCT
This sequence comes from Chromatiales bacterium, assembly GCA_020445605.1. Lineage (NCBI taxonomy): Bacteria > Pseudomonadati > Pseudomonadota > Gammaproteobacteria > Chromatiales > Chromatiales bacterium. Next base: position 28,926 of record JAGRGH010000051.1, on the reverse strand, counting down.
TGGTCAACCGTTGGCGGACATCAGGTTCCGGTTCGCATACGACGATCTATTCAGGAAATCGTGGTTGCAGTTTGGCGAGAGCCTGTTGCGTAGTGGTCTGGGCCGCGTCACCAGTTACCGTGAGCCGCTTGTCATCACCGGTGGCGGACACATGATCGGCACAACCCGAATGGGGTTGTCGGCGAATGACAGCGTTGTCAACGGGGATTGCCGGGTGCATGGTTTGCGGAATCTGTACATGGCGGGATCGTCGGTTTTTCCGGCCGGCGGTGCTGCAAACCCGACCTTCAGTATTGTCGCTTTGGCGCTTCGGCTTGCCGAACACCTTGACCAGCAGTTATCTAAATGAAACGACGTGATTTTCTAATCGGAGCGGGTTTGTTCTCCGTCGGGGCGGCGATGAGTTCCGGTCTGAATCGATGGCTGAGTGTTGATTCGTCGTTCCTTGACAGCGATACCGAAAGGGTCCTGCTGCGCTTCTATGATCCGACGTTCTCAGGGCTTCGCGACCTGTTTCCGCAGATCAAAAGCTATAACGACGCGTTACAGGAATTGCAGCAGCGTGGCCTGCTGATCCGGGGTCGGCTGGACATGCATCGAATGGGCGAGCTCGCGAAAGCCGAACCGGTGATGGATTTCGCGGGCTGGCAGCATCTTCGCTCGGAACTTCTTGTGTACCTGGCGGCATTTCTGCTGGTCAGCGACGTCGGTTGTGCGGGTGGCTGCAGCGACGCACCCGCGCTTCATTCGAGTCAAGACATTGTGTTTCTCAAAAACGTCGATTTTGGGGAACCCAACATCAAAGCCCTGCGGGTGATCGGATCCACCGATGCGGAGGCGGCTCAACACTGTGCGGCGGCCTGTCTGGGGCAGGCGGGCTGCGAGTACTTCACGCTGGCAGAGGCCGCTCATCCTGTCGACGCCAAACGGCATGTATGTTGGCTGAAGGGGGCGGGCGTTACGGTAACCAAGGCGCCAAACTATATCTCGGGAATTCGTCAGCGTCGGTAGTGTCTCAACGGGGCGCGCTTGCGTTGTCGCGGTCGTGTTCTGGAACGATTGTTCAGCCACACCCGCCATACCAATCGCGAGCACCTCCCGTTGTAGTTGCCGCGCGTCTGGGCCTCACTTTGACGCGCAGGCAGGGTTCGTCACGGGGTGTGGTTCGACTGCATCCACGACGCGGTTCAACATGCCGTTGATCCTCCCGCGGAACCGAGGGTCAAGTGTGTTCGTTTTAGTGGCTCAGGTAGGCGAAGACGTTTGATCATGCGTGCCGATAAACAGAGCGGCGACCGGAAGCACGTTTCGTAGGCGATGTGCGACCGGCGACAGTGAATGAATACCGGGCGCGCGCGATTGACCACCCGATTCCCCCGATCAGCAGCAGGAACGGACTTGCAGGGGCCGGAACAAACAGGAACGGAAACAGTTCTGCGTTGGGGGTCCAGCCTTCCGGTTTGTAGATCCAGATGTCGCCGGTTTGCGTGTGGTAGGTGGTCAGGTAGATGTCGAACTCCGGAATGTACTTGAACTTGCCGAGAACGCCGGTATCCGCCGCTGGCGTTACCCCGTTGATTTCGTAGCCGTTGTCGTTTGCATTCGGCAGGCCAAACTCGGCAAGTGCGAATACATCGATTGGTGTGGCGATCCAGCCGTTCGCGCCAAGCATATCCGGCGGCGTAAGCGCCCAGAGGTTGCCAGCGCCGTCCCACAGTACGATCTGTTCGCGGACCGGGTCGTAGTCCAGACCCCATGCACTTCGCGCCTTGAAGTTGAATAAATTGCTGTCCAGTCCGCCGCCGAACAGCGGACTGCCGTCAGGCAGCGTCGGCTCGAACGGTACGACCGGGTTGCTGAATCCCGGGGTTTCCAGATCAAAGTAATAGAAATCGTATAGACGATTGCTGTTGTTACGCGGCTCCGCGATACGCACAAACAGATTGTTGGCCTCGTCGTAGGCGCCAGGCCCCTGACCCCACACGCCGCTGCTGCCGATGCGGCCGTTGCCCACGACCCGCCAGAAGTCCTGGCTTGGGTCGTTCACATCGACGATGTGGTATTCCCACAGCCAGTGCCGCGTCGACAGATAGACCAGGTCGTGGCCATCGCGCGAGACTACATCCGTTGCGCCCTCAATGGAGTAGTAGTCGTCGATCCGGAACTGCGTTGGATCGTTCAGATAGTTCGGTAGCAGGGGCAGATTGCGGTTCTCCCACATTTCGCCGCCAAGGATGCCGTCGCCCGGGGTGGCGTTGGTGTGCGAGCCGGTGGTGCCGCCAACCATGTTCGGATCAGCCAGGGATGGGTCCCATAGATACGGGCCCACCCGGTTGAACGCGGCGTCCTGCAGGGGGCCTCCGCTGTCCCATGCGGCACCGCCGAAGACGATGAATCGATCGGCGATCGGCAGATACTCGTTGTTGTCGTAAGTATGCGCTGCAGTTGGTGCGTTGTCGGCGCCGTCCACTGCGACATAGGTGAAGGTGCTGCCGAGCTGCTGGACCTGGCTTGGAAGCGAACCGCGACGCCACTCAAGCGTCTTGGCGTCCCAGATGTAGATCTCGTTTCCGGGGTAGTTGCCGTGACCGCCACCGTAGAGATAGAACTGTTGACGCCGGGTATCCCAACCAAATGAGCTGAACGCCTGCATCACCGCGAGCGGACCTGGCGTGCCGCGGGCCGTTTCGAAGTCGCGAAGCGCCGGGGCTGGCCAGGCCGACTGGAAGGTGTTGGTGTTCACGACGGCCCAATGCTGCTCCGGTACGACCGCGAGGACCTCCGAAAGCATTGGAACTGCGTTGACCACCGAGGTCTGGAGCGCGCCGACGAGAAGCGCCGGGCACAGGAATCTACGCAACATCTTGTCTCCCCTAGTTCAGGCCATTCCCCTTTTGGGCGGATTATGGAAGCTTCCTGGGGCTCGCTCAACCGCGCGCGAGACCGCGGGGCTGGTGCAGACCGCACGCGGTGTAGAACCCGGCGGGGACGGCACGCCGCAGGGCGTTACGGTCGCGCCGCGCCATAACCGGTAAAATGTGCGCGCCACGCTGGATCAGCGGCCGAACGGGGGCAAAAAAACCGCGCCCGCGCAGCTGCAACGCTCTGACGACTGTCGGTCAGGTCCGCACCGGGGGTGCGCCAAGGTGGCCTGTCATCGAACGAATTGGGGTTTTCCGAATTGAACACTAGCGCGAGTCTGGTCGCCGTTGTGCTTTTGCTGATTGCCAACGGCTTTTTTGTCGCCGCCGAGTTTGCGCTCGTCAAGGCGCGGCGGTTCCGCATCGAAAGCCTGGCGCAGGAGGGCAGCTCCGCGGCGCGACTGACCACGCGCATCCAGTCCAACCTCGAGGCCTACCTTGCGGCCTGTCAGCTTGGTATCACCATGGCTTCGCTGGGTCTCGGCTGGGTCGGGGAGCCGGCGGTTGCCGCGCTGCTGGAGCCGTTGTTCCAAACGCTGGGCATGCCCGAGGAGATTCTGCATACGACCGCCTTCATCGTCGGGTTCCTGATCTTCTCTTCCCTGCACATCGTGGTCGGCGAGCAGGTGCCGAAGACCTTTGCCATTCGCAAGCCGGAGCCGGTCTCGCTGTGGGTCGCCTATCCGCTGCACGCGACCTACCTTGCGGTCTGGCCCCTGAACTGGCTGCTGAACAAGGCTTCGCGCTCCCTGCTGTCGATGTTCGGCGTGCAGGAGGCCTCACACGCGGAGGTGTTCAGCGGTGAGGAACTGAAGGACATGGTCGCGACCTCGAAGGAGGCCGGCGAATTGCAGCAGGAAAAGGCCGAGATGCTGCACAACCTGTTCGAATTCGACAAGCGTCAGGTCGGCCGGGTCATGATTCCACGCAACACCATGCATTGTCTGGATGTGAGCGCGTCACCCGATGCCAATCTCGAGATCATCCGAACGACCGAGCATTCACGCTTTCCGGTCGTCGACAGTGCCGCGAACGACACCATCGTCGGCATTCTGCTGGCCAGCGACCTGCACCGCGCATTGCTGAACGGCGAACCCGAGCCGTGGCGTGACCTGCGCGGACTGTCGAGAACACCACTGATCGTGCCGGAGACCCAGCGGGTTTCGAAGCTGTTCGAACTGATGCGCCAGAAACGTGCGCACATGGCGTTCGTGGTGGATGAATACGGGGTCTTCATCGGGCTGGTCACGCTGGAAGATCTCATCGAGGAGATCGTCGGCGAGATCCATGACGAAACCGACGATGAAGAATCGACTATTCCTATTCACTCGGTGGGTGAACATCACTGGGAAGCCGACGGGCTCATCTCGCTTGGCGATGTCGTGCGGGCGACGGGATTGATCATTTCACACGAACTCGACGCGAACACGCTCTCGGGGCTGTTTCTCGAGCGTCTTGCGCGCATGCCCGAGATCGGCGACGAAATCGTCGAAGGCGAGTACCGGCTGCGCGTACTCGGGCTGGAGGCGCATCGCGTCGGCCTGACTTCGATCGAGCGAATTCAGCCGGTTGAGGTTTCGGATGCCGCTGAGACCGCCGCGGGCTCTGGGCCGGAAGCGGAAACGCCGCCCGCAGCGGTCTGATACGAGCGCGTTTCGGCTCACTTCGGCTCACCGGGCGGTGATCCAGATCGGATCGCCGCCATTGCAGGTGTGCTAGGTTCGAAAGCAGGTGTCATGCTCGTTATGGGGGGGGGCGCAGCCGATGCAACAATCGACAATCCCGCCTGTAGCCCTGGTTTTTGGGCTCCTGGCAGGTGCGCTGCTCGTGCCGTGTGCGGCCGCGAACCCAGTCAATGACTCGGTCATCGTCGATTCCGATCGCGTCTTTCATCGAATCTACGTAATAGGCGCTGGAACCCGTTCGGAGATCAGTCACTGGAACGACGATCTCGGGGAACTGAAAGCGGAGATCGAGAAACCGGGCAATCAAGCTGCCGGCAGCACCAGCGTCACGCTGAACCAGCCAACCATCAAGAAGCTGAGTGCCACGATTGCCGCAGTGGCCGCAAGCGCCAGACCCGGGGAACAAATCACCTTTTACTACTCGGGCCATGGCATGGGCGGCAAGGCGAAGGGCGTTCGCAATCTGGCGACGCAGACGAGCGACGAGCCTTACAACGAGACGATCTGGCTTAATGATCAGGATGGCGATGGCGAGATAGGAGCCACTGGCCTTGAGGTGCTCGAGGATGACTATTTCGCGACACTCTGGCCGGGTCCGCCAGCCGGTGGTGGCGTCACATTGATCATGGACGCCTGTTACGCGGGCGGTTTCGTCGGCGGCGGCGCCGACCTGAAACAGAAGGCAAACCTTCGGCTGATCGCCCCATTCTCGCAGTGCCCGACCGACGGCGCATTCACCACAACCCTGACGGAGGCTGTCGTGTCTGCCGTGCAGACCTCGCGTGAGGGGGGCGCGAAATTCGTCACGGCGCAGGCGGTATTGAACCAGCTCAACAAGGACGGGTGGATTCTCGGCGAGCCGTTCGACAACGATGCCGACATCGAAATGGCAGTTGCGCTGGGGACAAACAGCAAGGACGGGCCTGCCGCACCGGTCGCCGATACGCCGGACGATGCAAAGTCGGAAACCGGGTCCGCAAGCACCGCTGCCGGGCTCAAGGCGCTGTACGCGGTCCGCCAGTCCGCTTCGCTCAGATTCTTTCAGCGCCTGGAGGCGGGGGCCTACGGCGATCCGGATTCCGGCGCGGAGAACTACTGGAGCGACCGCGATGCGTACCTGAAGCAACTGCAGGCAATCTGCCAGACCCATGGAGTTTCCGAACATCTGTTGAGAACCGAGTTTGCGCTGGACAGAACCGATTCGGCGACCATTGCCTTCAAGGCCATCCGCGACCTCACCGTGCCGGGGACGGGTCGTCTACGGCGGGTCGACGCAGGGCTGGATGTTTCAGCCTGGCTGGAGGATCACGCGCTTGACGTACCCTATCGCGTGAGCGTCGGGGCGCTGATCGATGCCACGCGCGAACCGCCGCCGCCAAAGGCTCATCGTCCGGTTGTACGGGAGTCGGGGCCCGCTCCTATCTCGGGAACCGGCGAACACCTTCTGCGCATCAGTACCTTCGGCGGCAACACCGTGGTCGTGAAGGACGCAGGCGGTGTGTTGCTCAAGGGCAAGAAACTTGAACTGCGCCAGAATGACAAGCTGATTGACACACTGGAGACAGGAGAGCACGGGGACGTCGAGATTCCGGAACAGCTGCGCCAGGGTAAATACAAACTCTCAATAGACGGCCATACGCACGGCACGCTGGACTGGACCGGTGACAGGATCGAGATTGACCGGCAGCAGTCGATGCGGGTGTCGCCTGACACCGAGGTGTTCATCGGCATCGCGGCGGTGAGGACGTGGTTTGACGGCACACGACGAAACGTTAAAAACACCATCCCGCAGATCAATGCAACGCCCGGCTTTGCAAATGCCGCCGGCGGCGCCGATACCGCGTCGAACGGCGTGGGAATACGCGTGGGGGTGAGTCACCGGGTCGGCGACTACAGGCTGACGGCGGTGGCCTTTGCCGAGGACGCGGGTACGCGACGCGGGAAAATCGACGGTGACGCTGCGGCCGGCAATCGCTTCGAGCTGGGCGTCACGTCAAGGACTGACATTACCGGATTCGAGGTTGGCGCATCGCGTGGGCTCAGGGACGGGTTGCCGCTGACGGTCGGTGCCGGGCTTGGGTATGCGACGGTCCGGATCAAGGACAAGAGCACATTGACCTTTATCGATCCGGACGGGAATCGTGCCCCCGGAGGCACGATGGGCGAGACTGTGCGCGACGGGGCGTGGTTCGGATCCCTGGATATTGGTTACCAGCACAGGATCGCAGGTCTCAAAAACGGCGCTGTTTCCCTTGGGGCGGGTTACCGTCGGACCCTGGAACGGGTCGCCAATGCGCCGATGCACAGCGCCTACGCGGAGCTGGGGGTCGCGGCCTTTTTCCACTGACCCATCCGGGTCAGATTCCCGCCGCTGATGGAATCCCGGCGAACACACTCGGTGTCAGCCAGCTTTTGATGTCTCGCGTGAGTACGCTCGGCCCGATGATTTTCAGTCGGCCGGTCTGGGTGGCCTCGCGATAGGAGGTGTCGCCCATCCAGACCTCGATCATCGTTCTGAGGTCGACGGTGAAGTAAATATCGATTTCCTTCCCGGGATCGCGTATGCACAGCTCGGTTTTCGCTTCGGCGACGATCAGCCACCAGTCGCGGAACTTCTCGAGGTCGGTGAACGTGAACCGCACCACGGCCTGGCCGCCCGGGAGCATGTCGGGCTTGATGCTGCGCTCGAGGTAGAGCATCAGCAGTTCCACGTCCAGATCGCCCTCGTCCATGCCGCCGCGCGCCCAGCGCATGCCCCATTCGCCGAGCTGGAGCAGGACCGGTAGAAGCTGCTGGCACATTTCGGTCGGCAGGTATTCAAAGCCGCGCTGACCGGCAATGCGCCGGCGCAGGATCACGCCGTTGTCGGCGAGGTCATTCAGGCGCTTAGTCAGGATGGTAGGAGAGATCAGGTTCAGACCGCGTTGAAGCTCGTTGAAGCGACGCGCACCCATCAGCAACTCGCGCACGATCAGGAGCGTCCAGCGCTCGCCGAGAATCTCCATCGCCTTCGCGATCGGGCAGAACTGGCCGTACTCCACTTTTTCGCTCCCACGGGTCCGGAATCCAAATCAGGTTACTACGGAATGTGTAGCTGGTTGCTACGGATTTGCGAGTTTAGAGGAGTCCCGGGTTGATCTAGCCTGTTCACCAGCGAGACGGACTGCCGGCTCGAGACATCCCATACAGGCAACCTCGGAGAACCCGACATGCAACCCCCGATCTTTGCAAAGGCCGTTTCCGCTGGCGGCAGCTGCGTGCCGGCCCGCGCCGGGCGGGGTGATCTTCGGCGCCTCTGGCTCGAACTGTTGGCCGGCCTTTGCTGGAACGCGGCCTGACCCCCTTCACGACCTTGACGAGGAGAACCATGATGAGCAACCGCACCCTGATCTTTGTGTACGGACTGATGTCCTATGCCCTGTTCGTCGGGGTATTCGGATACACGATCCTGTTCATCGGCAACATCGGCGTGAGCCGGTCGCTCGACACTGTCGCGGACGGCGATCTGGCAACGGCACTTCTGGTCGATCTCGGCCTGCTCAGCCTTTTCGCGGTCCAGCACAGCGTCATGGCTCGCCCGGCATTCAAGCGCCTGTGGACCCGGATCATCCCGCCGTCGGCGGAACGCAGTACGTATGTGCTGGCTTCCAGCCTCGCGCTTGCTGCACTGGTCTGGTTCTGGCAGCCGTTGGGCGGGATCGTCTGGCAGGTCGAGGACGAATTCGCGGTAGCCGTGCTGTATGCCGTGTTCGTGTTCGGCTGGGCCTTGCTGTTTGTGTCGACCTTTCTGATCAACCATTTTGATCTGTTCGGTCTGCGCCAGGTCTGGATGAACCTCGTCGGCAAGCGCTATGAACCGCTCGGGTTCGTCACGCCATCACTGTATCGCCATGTTCGCCATCCGCTGTACGTCGGCATGCTGCTCGGCCTGTGGGCAGCACCGACGATGACGGTGGCGCACCTCGTGTTTGCCTTGCTCTCGACCGCCTATATCGCGATCGGCGCCCGGCTGGAGGAGCGTGATCTGGAGGCTGCGCTTCCCGGATACGCGCAGTATCGCAGGGAAGTTCCGATGTTCATCCCGCGTTTGGGCAATCGCGCCGACACCGATGCGCCGGCGAGCGCCATCTAAGGAAACTCTGAATTGTCAGAGTTTCCCGCAGCACATGGACGTGCCGCCACAACCACGGCTGCAAGCCGTTGAAAATGAGAGAGAACGAAAAATCACACTTTTTCGTTTCGTAACGCAGCCGCGACAGGGTCGTCCCTGTCGCTCCTATAACTGCGACCGCGCCACCATGGCCCGCGCGTAGTCGATCGCGGTTCGCAGCGATCCGGTGTCGGCACGGCCCGTGCCGGCAAGCTCAAGTGCCGTGCCGTGGTCGACTGAAGTCCGCACGATGGGCAGACCGAGCGTGACGTTCACCGCATGTCCGAAACCGGCGTATTTGAGCACCGGCAGTCCCTGATCGTGATACATCGCGAGGACTGCATCCACGCCGGCCAGCTGGGCGGGCGTGAATGCGGTGTCGGCCGGAGCCGGCCCGCGTGCGTCAATCCCGCGTTCGCGTGCCGCTTCGATTGCCGGCGCGATGAGCTCGATCTCTTCGCGCCCGAGGTGTCCACCTTCGCCGGCGTGCGGGTTCAGGCCGAGTACGGCAATGCGCGGTTCGGCGATGCCCAGCCGTGATCGCAGGTCGCGGGCCAGGATGTCGAGCGTCTGCCCCAGCGATTCGGCGGCAATCGCGCTCGGCACGGCCGCCAGCGGCAGGTGCGTGGTGGCGAGCGCGACGCGCAGTTCGCCGGCCGCCAGCAGCATTACCGGCGTGCTGTCGGTCAGCGCGGCCAGATATTCGGTGTGCCCGGTAAAGCCGATGCCGGCGTCGTTGATCACACCCTTGTGCACCGGCCCCGTGACGAGCCCGGCAATGCGGCCGCTGACGCAACAGGCCACGGCACGCCGCAGCGTTTCAATGACGTACGGCGCATTCGCGGGGTTCAGCACGCCGGCTTCGACCGGCGCGAACAACGGCACCGGCCACACGGCGAGCGAACCGGCCGGTGCCGGCGCGGGATGCTCGGGATCGGCCGGCACGACGCGCACGTCCAGGCCCAGGCGCTCGGCGCGCTGTTCCAGCAGGTCGGGATCGGCGTAGACGATGACCGGCGGGGCATCGCCGCTGGCCGCCAGCGTCAGGATCAGGTCCGGCCCGATGCCGGCGGGCTCCCCGGGCGTGTACGCAAGCGCCGGCCCGGTGCCCGTGACACGGGCCACTAAATTCGGACCTCGACGTAGGCCTCGTCGCGTAGTTCCCGAAGCCAGCGTTCGAGTGCTTCCTCGCCCTTGCGCTCGAGGATCGCGCGGCGCGCGATTTCGCGCGTCGCCTCGACGGTGTTGTCGAAATCACGCCGGCCGAGCAGTTCGACGAGTTGCCAGCCCAGACCGGTCCTGAACGGCTCGGAGACGTCGCCGGGCTCGAGGTTGTTGACCTGTGCGAGAAACTCCGGCAGCAGGTCGGCCGGATTGCGCCAGCCCAGATCGCCGCCGGCGATCGCTGTGGCGCTGTCGTCGGAATGTGCACGCGCGAGCGCGCCGAAGTCCTCGCCGCCCAGGGCGCGCAGACGCAGCTGTTCAAGGGCGTTGCGGGCGTCGTCATCGGAGACGAGCTCGTTGGTGCGGATCAGGATCTGGCGCACGTGGTTCTGCACCACGATCTGCCGATCGCCACCGCGGTAGTCCTCGAGCAGAACGATGTGGAAACCGCTCGGGCTGCGGATCAGGTCGCCAAGCTGGCCGCGCTCGAGCTGGTTGACCATGCTCGAAAACAGCGTGGGCACGCGGGCGGATTCGAGCCAGCCCAGATCGCCGCCGTCGAGCGCGGTCTGGCTGTCGGATTCGCTCACCGCGACCTCGGCGAAATCCGCTCCGCCACGCAGCCGCGCAAGTATCTCTTCAGCACGGGTGCGGGCCTGTTCGATCTCTTCGCTTGATGCGCCATCGGGCGTGGCGATGAGGATGTGCCGCAGATGGAACGATTCCCGACCGCTCACCGCGCCGGCCTGCTGCGCGAGAAAGCGCTCGATCTCTTCGTCGGTCACGCGCACGGAATTCGTCACGCGCTGCGCCTTCAGCCGCGTGATGATCAGCTGCCGGCGCAGGTCCTCGCGGAACACCTCGTAATCCATGCCCTCCGCGGCAATGGCGCGACGGAATTCCGGAACGCTGAGATTATTGCCCTGGGCGATGTTGCGGATGGCGCGCGCGAGCTGTTCGTCGTCGACCTGCACGCCGCTCTGCTGTGCGATCTGTACCTGCAGCTCGCCGAGAATGAGGCGTTCGAGCACCTGGCGGCGCAGCACGTCGAGTGGGGGTAGACCCGTGCCGCTGGCCTGCAGCTGTTCGGCGGTCTGGCGCAGGCGCTGCTCGACGTCGCTTTCGAGAATCACGCTGTCGTTGACGACGGCGGCAATCGCATCGATCGGCTCCGGCTCGGCCCGCAGGGTGGCGCTCAGTGCCAGCAGGGCGAACGCGGCCCGGCGCAGCCTACTGCTCGACTTCATAGCCATAGATGCCTTTTTCAAGGAAGTGGTCAATACGTTCTCCGATGCTGCTCAGGCCCTTGAGTTCCAGCTGCAGCATCACGCCAAGGTTGTGATCGGCGCCATCGTCGGTGACATAACGCCGCACGACCACGCGGGTGCGCCAGCAACAGGCGTCGTATTCAAGGCCGCCGAATACCTCGAGCCAGTCATCGTCGTCGAACGACCAGTAGCCGCGGCCGACGAGGTTCCAGCGCTGGCCGACCGGCACGCGCGCCGAGAAATCGGCCTGGTCGAGCAGGTCGCGGCGGTATCGATAGGCGGCGTTCAGGAGCAGTCCGTCGTCGTCACGGTAGTGCACGGCGGCGGCGGCGCGATAGAACTCGCTGTCGTCGTTGTTCCATTGCAGGGCGGAACGCACGCTGACCTCGTTGGTGATGCGTGCGCTGAGTTCGGCGACCGTGTCGGAGGTGGAGTCTTCGACCTCGGCGACACCGGGCAACTGCACACGACGGTCGGCGAAGTAGATGATCTCGCCCAGGGCCAGTCGCAGGCGCTCGGCACCGTCGCGTGGGTCGATCAGACGCGAGGTGATGCCGAGTGACACCTGGTTTGCGTCGCCGATGCGGTCGGTGCCGGCAAAGCGGTTCTCGGCGAACAGCGCCGGGAACGAGAAGTCGAGCAGGGCGGCATCAAAGTCCGGAATGTCGGTCTGGTCGCGATACGGCGTGTACAGATAGAAGGCGCGTGGTTCGAGCGTCTGCGTGTAGGCGCTGCCGAACCAGTTGGTATCGCGCTCGAAGATCAGCCCCGAATCGAGGCTTGCCGTGAACAGCGTCCGGTCCGGGTTGTCGTCAAGGCCAGGCGCCTGATCGGTGAGATCGTAGGCGGTATAGCGCCCGGCGAGTTTCGGCGTGACCCAGCCCCAGGGCCTCTCGTACGGCAGCGCGATCCACGGGGCGACATCCAGACGCTTGCCGGTCACGAAATCCGGGTGATCGAATGCGGTCCAGTCGGCATGTCCGCCGAAATGCAGCATCCACGGCGTTGCATGGTCGGCCAGTTCGAAACGCACCTGTGGCAGTTTGCTGTAGGGGTCGACCAGTGTGTTGGTCGGGTCGACGGTCTGATAGTCGTCAACGCGTGCCAGTGCGGTAAAACCATTGCCGAGATAGGTCAGGCTCGCGCGCCGCGAGATCAGGCGTTCGCTTGCGACCGAAAGCGAATCGCCGAAGTCGTCGACGTAGTCGTCGTCCGAGACATTCGCGGCATCGATGTTCAGGCGCAGGTTCGGCAGGAAGTTCTGCTTGTGCCGCAGTGCGATCTGTCCGCGGGTGTCGTTGTTGTGATCGTTGTCGCTGGGCAGGATTTCGCCGGCGAGCTCGCCCTCGTAGGACCGGCCGAGATAACGGAACTCCGCGCCGAGCATCGCACCACGCTCGCTGAGCACGCGCGGGTACAGCGTCGCGTCGTAGTTCGGTGCGAGGTTCAGATAGTAGGGAACCGTGATGTCGACGCCGTTGCGATCGCTGTAGGCGATCGATGGCAGCAGCACGCCGCTCTTGCGACGGTCGTCGATCGGGAAACTTGCATACGGCGCGTAGATCATCGGCACGCCAAGAAACTCGACCTTGGCGCGGCGCGCGACACCGATACCGGTTTCGGTGTCGATCTCGAGTTCGTCCGCGCGCAGCACCCAGTCTTCGTTGCCGGGGCGGCAGCTCGTGTAGGTGAAGTTCTCGTAACGGCTCTGGGTGCGGCTTTGCAGTTCGGCGCGGCTCGCCTCGCCGCGGGTGTTCTGGCCGAACAGCCGGTAGGTGGCCGATTCGATCGCGCCGCGGTCGGCGCCTAGATCCATGTTCGCGGTCGCGCCATCGATCACGACGATGGCGTCGCGATACTGCACGTTGCCCGACGCATCGATGCGTCCGCTGACCGGGTCGTACACGGCGCGGTCGGCGGCGATGGTCTGATCGGCGCGTTCGCCGCGTACGGCACCTTCGAACTCCGTGCGTCCGGCCGCATCGCGCTGGGTCGCGTTTGCGCTCAGGCGCAGCGGCGCGTTCGCGCGCGCCTGCTCGTCGACCTTCGGCAGTTTCACACCACGCACCGGTCCGCAGGCATTCCAGGGCGCGGATTCGAGCGCCAGCGGATCGGGGCGGGGTGCGTCAACGGTCGGCTGAGTCTCGATCAGCTCGACGGGTGCCGTTTCGGGGCCGGCCTGCGCGATCAGCGGCGTCTCGACGGCCGCCAGGGGGGCGAGCGTCTCCGCGGCGGTCGGGGATGGCGGAACGGCGGTGGTCGCGGAATCCGGCAGCGTTGCGGGCGGCGGCGCGACCACAGTCGCAGGCTCGGCAACCGGTGACGGCATGGGCTCGGTGGGCGCGGGTGGCGCCGGCTTGACTGCGGCCACCGGCGGTGCGACTGCGGCCGGCGGTTCGCGCACTGCGGGCGGCGCCGTCGGCGGTGTGCTGGGTGTCGGCGGCGTCGCTGCGACCAGTGGTGCACGTCGCACGGGCGGTGGTGGCGGTGTGCGGTCGACGGGTTCGGCGCGCGCCGGTTCGGCGTCGTCCGCCAGCGACTCGAACTGCGGGGTCGGGCCGCGGAAGGTCGATCGTGTGGCCGGCCGCGCCACCGGCCAGGCCGGCTGTGATCGCGCGGGGGATTCCGCGGCGGAGGTTTCGTCCGCGGTGTCCGCGGTCCGGTCGTCGCGCGGCACGCGGCTCGCGGGTGGCGCGCTGCCCGGCGGCGGTGCTGCCGCGGCGCGGCAATCCCAGCGGCCCTGGGCATTCTGGGCGCAGTCCCAGTCCGGCGCGGCCCAGACGCGACCGCTCGTGACGGCAATCCACCCGATTCCGAACGCAAGCAGTCTGCTGAGCTTCATGGTGTGCGGTGCAAAAATTCAGTACCGTACGACGGCGCCGGCACGCGGCACGGTGCATGCGCAACGGCGGGCCGCCGACGCGCGGCGGGCGAAAAGCGGCGGTAGCATAACACGCGATTTTCCGTCCCGAATTGGTTGCAGGGGCGGGTCGGTTTCGCCACCTGAATACAAGTTTCCTCAGCGGTAAACCCCAGGTTCATGTCGAAGGGTCTGCAATTCGTGATCGCACTGGGCGTGCTCGCTGCGGCGGTGGCCGGCAGCGTCGCGCTGGTCGCCAATGCGCCCGAGCCGCAGGCGCGCAAATCCGCGGCCGAACCGGTCGCCGTTCGCACATTGGTCGTCGCGCCGCGCGATCTGGACCCAGTCGTCGAACGCACCGGTCGGCTGCAACCGGCCCAGCGCGCCACGCTGCGCTTCGAGGTGTCCGGTCGCGTGACGACGCGCAGCGTCGAACCCGGCGATATGGTCGAGGCCGGCGCTAGCCTGATCGCCGTCGACACGGCTGATTACCAGGCGCGGCTGTCCGCGGCGAGCGCGCGGCTCGCGCAGGAGCTTGCCGCGATCGAGCGCGACCGCCGACTGCTCGACATCGCCATCGAGCAGGTCAGGCTGCAGGCCGCGGAGGTCGAACGTCTGCGGGCGCTCGGACGTGACAAGCTTGTCGCGCCGTCTGCGCGCGAGGACGCTGAACAGCGCCAGCTGCAACTCGATGCCGAAGTCGCGCGCCTTCGCTACGCAGTCGAGACCGCCGCGGCCCGTCGCACGCTGCTCGAGGCCGAGCGCGACCAGGCCCGCCGCGCGCTGGAGCGCGCGCGGCTCGAGGCGCCGTTCGCTGGCGTGGTGAACGCGGTGGAGTATGAGGTCGGTGATCTGGCGACGACGCAGGCCACGGCCGTCGAACTCGTGCGGATCGACGAGCTGGATGCCTACCTGGAACTGGCCGGCGCTGACCTTGGCGCGATCGAAACCGGCACGCCGATGGTCGTCGCGGTCGGCGAGCGGCAGGCCGAAGGCCGGGTGCTGGCGCTTGCCGTTGCTCCCGATCCCCGCACGCTGACTTACGCCCTGCGCGTGCGTGTGCCCGGCGCGGGCCTGCGTGCCGGTGAACTGGCGCGCCTTCGTGTGCCGCTGCCGCGCGTGGCTGCCGAGATCGTCGTGCCGCTCGAGGCACTGGTGACGGATTCCACGGGTACTGCGGTGTTTGTCGTGGCCGACAACCGCATCGAACGGCGGCAGGTCGAGACCGGCCGCCGGGTCGGCGGCGTGCAGGTCGTCGATGACGGGCTTGCGGCCGGCGATCGCATCGTGGCCGCCAACGTCGCCGCACTGGCCGATGGGCAGAGCGTGCGGGTGCTCGAATGATCGATCGGCCGGAAGGATTCGGTAACACTATTGTTCAAAATCTGTGCTAGTGTTAGATACAGTTGACCGTCGGAGTTGGCCGTTGGGCTAGCGGCTGATTCCGAACATCGGCAACTTGGAGATTCATACATCGATGATCCTGGTGAGCAGATGCGCTCGCCGCAGGCCCGAATAGAGGCCGGGACATCTGGGGTGCCGCGCAACGCGGCGTCCCGTTACACAACTGCGGCCGGGTCGCCGTGGTTGTGACCGACTGTTTGGTAGATGGTCAAACCGCGAAATCCGACGCAGGTTGGTCGGGCGCGTTCGTCTGTTCAATATCTCCGTTGGCGCGTCGGCGCGGGTTCCGTTGTGGTATCGATGGCAATGGCGGGCGGGTTGTTTGGAGGCTGGGTGCAATCGCTGCGCCCGGCAACGGGTCGTAACACTTGGAAATGCCGGAGGGGTCAGTGATGGGCTACTGGAGCGAAACACGCGACGCGAGCGCCTTTGGTGCCGTGCGCATTGCAGCGTTCGCGTTGCTCTTCGGGCTGAGCGGGGCCGTTGCGGCGAAGAACACCAAGGTCGAACTCTGCCACATTCCACCCGGCAATCCCGGCAATGCCCAGACGCTTTCGGTGAGCGAAAGCGCGGTTCCCGCGCACCTGGGCCACGGCGACTATCTTGGCCCCTGTGTGCCTGCCGGCCCGACCTGCCAGGAGGTCTGCGAGGACAACAACCCCTGCACGATCGAGACCTGCGAACCCGGCACGACGATCTGCATAGCCGATCCGCCGCAGCTCAATTGCGATGACGGGGATCCCAACACGCTGGATGCCTGCGACGCCGCGCAGGGCGGGTGCATCAACACACCGCTGGTCATGGCCGATCCGCAGACCGTGACCACCACCGGCGCGGTGCAGATCACCCTGACTGGCAGCGCGCCAGCGGGCAGCAGTCTCGATTTCTCGATCGTTACGCCGCCGGTGCAGGGCACGCTTGGTGCCATCACGCCGGTGGTACCGGCGCCGCTCAGTCTGTGTTCGCTCACGACCACGCAGAGTTGTGTGACCGACGGCGACTGTCCGATTGGTGAAACCTGTGACGTCACCCAGCCGCCGACCCTGAGCGCGCTTGTGACCTACTCACCGACCTCCGGCACGCCGGCTGACGACGCCTTCGAGTTTGCCGCGTCACTGGCCACGAACCCGACGGTCTCCGATACCGCAATCGTGACGATCAACCCGGTCGATCCTTCGACCCCGCCGGACAATCCGGTCGCTACCGTCGAGGCGTTTGATACCAGCGCCGAAACCCTGGCGGATCAGGCGATCACGGTCATGCTCCTGGGCGAGGCTCCGTGCGAGCTCGCGGACGGGGAAGCCAATCCCTGCGACGGCTTGGGTGAGGATGTATCGCTCAGTTTCGCGACGACGACATCGCCGACCAACGGCGTGCTCTCGAACCTGACCCAGGGCAGTGCGGTTCCGCAGCGCTCAGCGACGGTCGACTACACGCCGAACGCCGGGTTCACGGGCGCCGACAGCTTCAGCTTCGAGGCCTGTGGTGAGATCGCCAGCGTGCTGACCTGCGCGAGCGCGACGGCCACCGTCAGCGTCGCCGCCGGTATCGGTGATCAGAACGTCGAGACCCAGCAGAACGTCCCCGTGACGATCGATCTGGGGCTGACCCAGGCCGCGCTGGTGATTGGCGCCGGAGTGGCCGGGGCGGTCGCCGATTCGAACGGCGACAACTTCGGCGACAACGCAAACGTACTCCCGGGCAGCGCGCCGTTGCTGGCCTCGGCGGCGGTAGATTCCAGCGGTGGACCGGGTTCAAACGGCACCGTTCGTTTTCTGATGAAGTGGGATATTTCCAGTCTGACCTCGCCGGGCGACGTACAGTCGGCCGAAGTCGTGATTCACACGCTGAAGGGCTCCGTGGACCTGCTGGACACCAATTTCTACAGTGTGTCGGTTTCGCCGCCCGGCGAGATCGGTTTCCAATTGCTGGCAAGCGAATATGGCACGCCCGCCACGGGCGGCATTCTGGCGACCATGCCCGTACCGGCCGGCGCCATAGGCACTGAGGGGACATTCAGCTTCGACGTACTCAGTCCGCTCCAGGCGGCGATCACCTCGGGCGCCACGGTGTTCGGCATCCGCGCTCAGGTCGACGAGTCACTCAGCGGCGGCGGCTCCAAGCGCGGTCTGCAGATGCGCACGACGGCGAACGGAAATCTCTCGGCGCTGAAAGAACCGAAGCTGTCGGTCACGACCGCCGGAACGGTCGGCGGGCCGGTGATCACGATCACCGCGTTTCCGCTGCATGGCACCCTGATCGACGGCAACGGGGCGCCGGTTCCGCCGAGCGGACTCGTGCCCGGTTCGAAGGTCGTCTATGTGCCGAATCCGACCTACTTCGGGCCAGACAGCTTCAGCTACACGCTGGACGATGGAGTCAACCTGGATGCTGCGACGATCAATATCCAGGTCACGGGTGAACCGTGCGAGACCGTCGGGCGTGATGCGGGCTGTGCCCCGGGCGTTGCGATCTAGGGCATGGCGCTGGACGCTGGCAGCCGCACTGCTATGGGAAGCGCCTTGGTCCATATCCAGCGCGAGCGAGCCCGCCGCCGTCCATGCAGAGTTGGGGACCGCGCATGCGTGGCTCGCCGAGCACAAGCGTTTGCGTGCGGATCTGCTCGCACACGCTCGGCGACTACATCGTTCCTGGCAGCCGGACGGCAACCCTATTTCCGCGCTGCGTTCAGCGATCACGATTGCGCTCGATCTCGGCAATCTGCGTCAGGCCTGGGCGGTCTACACCGAACTGCGGATGCTGCTATGGCCACCGTTCGATTCCGCTGCAGTGGATCGCGGCTGGACCGAAACGGCCGATCAGTACCGGTTGAGCGCTGCGTCTCTGCACATGCGCGGCCTTTCGGTTGCCGAACCGAACGCCGACATTCAGGCCGTGTGGCGTGCCGCTCGCTTGGCGAACGACGAGCGGTTCTCACCGCCACTAGCGGGCCTGCAACCGGTGGCACAGGCGATCAACGAGTTCCGTGCGGCGCTTGGTCTGTCCGAACTGAGCGCGCGAAGCGAACTAGCCCGTTGTGCAAACGATCAGTTACGGCGCATGCGGGCGGGGGGGTATTTCGCGCATGCGGATCCGCGCGATGGCTCCGGCTCGCTTGCGTTGCGGGCGAGCGCATGTCGAACGCCGGTGCGCGCCGAATTGCTGGCGCGAAAGTGTCGCGATGGCGAGCAGGCGTTTCGACGCTGGTTCGCCTCACCTGCGCATCATCGGGCCATGATCGATCCGGCCGCGAGGGCGATTGGCGTGGCCGCGCACGAGGGGCGCTACGTTGCCTGGATTCAGTGACCGCGCCCCGGTGTTTCAGAGACACTTCAGCGTGCACAGTGGCATGAAATCGCGCGCAGCACTCGCATTTCTGTTCTTCGTGCCGCTGAGCTGCCTGGGTACGGCGCTTGCCGCGGCGCACGTTCGCGGTGGCGTGGACGGGTTGGAGGTTTCCGACGCGCCGTCCACCGCCGTGTCCTGGACGATCCAGGGTCCGAACTCCGTCGTTCACGAAGCTGCGATCAGTGCGGCAATTCCAGCGAAAGGGCTGGAAGACGGCGTTTACCAGTTTGAAATTCGCGGGGTCCTGGCGTCCTCCGCGATCACACGCTCGCAGGCCAAGGCGCGCCTGGACAACGGGCGTGGCCCCGGCGCTGCCCCGACACTTGAACCGGTAGGGGTGATCGAAACCGGCCATTTCCGGATCAGCGGCGGCCATGTGGTCGTCGATGACGTGAAGGAACCGCCGCCCCAGTCTGTATTGAAATAACTGCTCCCGGAGGGTTGGACCATGAAGGCAAACAGGATTCTCACAGCGGCCATCGTCTCGGTTTTCGCGACGACCCCCGCCCACGCCGATCAGGTGTTCGTAGATGACCTCATTGTTGACGGCAGCGCCTGCGTTGGGGTGGATTGCGTGAACGGCGAAAATTTCGGTTTCGATACCATTCGCCTGAAAGAAAACAATCTGCGCATCAAGTTTCAGGATACGTCGAGCTCAGGATCGTTCCCGAGCAACGACTGGCAGCTCACCGCCAACGACTCGGCGAACGGTGGCGCAAACAAGTTTTCGATTGATGACGTTGACGGCAACCGTACGCCGTTTACGGTTGAGGCGGCCTCGCCTAACAATGCCCTGTACATTGATTCCAGCGGAAACATCGGCATGAGCACCTCGTCACCGGTGCTCAACGTACACGCGGTCGACGGCAATAGTCCCGGGCTGCGCCTCGAGCAGGATGGATCGTCCGGCTTTACACCACAGTCCTGGGACCTCGCCGGCAACGAAACGGTGTTTTTCGTGCGTGATGTGACCAACGGCAGCAAGCTGCCGTTCAAGATCGAACCGAACACGCCGACCAACACCGTGTATCTCGATTCCACCGGTAATGTCGGGCTTGCGACGGCGTCACCGGCGCAGCTGCTTCATCTGAACTCGTCCAGTGCCACGGCGGGCGCGCCGGCAATCCGGCTGCAGAACACGAACGCAACCAACGCAGGCACATGGGATATCCGCCTGAATACCGTCGGCGGCATCACCGGGGCGACGCTGTCGATTTCCGATACCAACGGCAGCGACTTCATGCAGCTTGGCGGCGACGGCACGTTCACGCTGAACAAGCCCGGACAATTCACGTCGATGCTCATCACGCCCGACGGCGATGCGATTTTCCACGACGACGTGACTGCCGTTACGTTCACGCCGACCTCGAGCCGTGCGGTCAAGGAGGGCTTCGAGCCCGTCGACGAGCAGGCGATTCTGCTTGCGGTTGCCGATATGGACGTGTCGAGCTGGAGCTTCAAGTCGGATCGCGGCGTGCGCCATATCGGCCCGGTTGCCGAGGACTTCCACGCCGCGTTCGGTGTCGGCCGTGATGACCGACACATCTCGACGGTGGACTCGGACGGTGTTGCACTCGCCGCGATCAAGGCGCTGCATCACAACGACCAGTCTCGTGACGCCGAGCTTCAACAGCTGAAGGATCAGCTTGCGCAACGCGATCGCGAACTCTCGGCGCTGCTCGATCGACTCGCCGCCCTCGAAGCGCGCATCGCCACCTCCGCTCCGTAATACCTCCGCAGCTTGCACCGGGGGCGCGCGCTCTTGCGCCCCCCGGTCGGGTTGCTCACGCCGCCCTGTCATCCGACCGTTCGCGCTTTGACCACTGTCGGCGCGTGATGCAGGCCGGGTTCCATACAGTTTCCTCGGAACGCGAACGACCCTGTTCAGTTCCGGCACTCTGGGTTCTCGCCGATGAAATTGCTTTGTAGCCAACCTGCAATCGCCGTCCGTACGAGAATGGCGGGCGCTTTCGCAGTGCTCGTTTTCGCTTCCGTCGCGTTTGCTGCGAGCGCATCGGAACCCGCGACGACCGGCCCGGGCGGCACAAGGCTGCTTTCCGAGGTGCAGGACACGATTCGCGCAATCGGAACGCTCGAGGACCGGCGCGACCCGAAGTGCCACGCCACCGCGTCGCGGCTCGAGGATTTCATGTACGGCACGCCGCTGACCGATGCCGCGCGCTACGCGAAGCTGGCGATGCAGAAGCGGCTGGCGCATGATCTGCTCGATCGTGCGGAGGTGATTGCCCGTGAGCATGGTGCTGCGCGGATCGAACAGGCCGATGTGGATCTTGCGACCGCCGCACTGATGCAGGTCGATCCGCGCGCGGACGGCGGCTTTCTGGTTTCCGTCGCGGGCCGACCGGGGTTTGAGATCCGTTCCGATGACCATCGCCAGTATGCGACCGTGGCCTACGGCCTGCGCGCCCTGCTGGCGGTGCAGCACGATGCGCTGATTGCCGCGAATGGCGATCGTCTGGCGCTCGCCGATGATGCGGTCGCGCGACTCAAGCGTGATGTCGAACTTGCAACCCTTGTCGTGTTGCAGACCGCCGATCTAGGTGCGCGTCTGCAGGGCGCCCACCAACTGACCGATCGCGCGCTACAGGCGGCGTGGGAAAACCTCTTCGGCGACAAGGTTCATCTGGCCGAAAAACCGGCGGCGCCGACCGACCGTGTCTCACCGCCGAACTACGCGATGACCCGCAACATCATCGCGCAAAAGTTTGCGTCCTACGAGGCATACAACCATGTCTCCAATGCCGTATTCCTGCGCAATATCCAGGTGTATTTCTCGCGTCACCGATGGCCGGTCGATGAGGCGCAGAGCAACGCACTGAAGATCAGTTTCACCGAGGCCATGATCCAGATTGCCGCGCAGCTGCTGCATGGCGCCGAACGGCGTGCGCTCGCGCGCGGCGAGTCCGCGATCCGGGTGGAGGATATCGGCGAGTACTCCAAGGCCTTCGTGCCCTACGAGATGAACGAGTACGAGGACGCAATCTTTTTCCCGCGACTGTCGCGCGCGGAGCGCATTGTGCTCGAGGCCTACGACATGGACGCGTTTCGCGACGGCGGTCTGCACTGGCGTTATCTCGAGGCCGTGATCAACGCAGCGGACTTCGCGCCGAAGCTCGAGCCCGATCCGTTTGCGCTGGAACTCGTGGTCGAGAGCATTGCGCAGATCGGGGTGCTGGTCCTGCGTGTGGCCGGTGAACTCTCGGCACAGCTGGGGCATGTTGCGCTGTCGGCCGACGACATCGATCAGAGCCTGCGTCGGATTCAATCACTCATCGACCGGCATGCGCGCATTGCCGCGCCGGCCGATTCGAGCAGTGCGCTGGTCAGCGCGCCTGCCTCCGGCGAGGGCGATGTCGGCGCGTATTTCTCCGATGTCACCGCCGCGAGCGGCATTGTCTTTGAACATCGCCTTGCCGACTGGCTGGGGCGTGCGATCCGCAGCTACTCGGTCCGCAAGCAGGAAGTCGCCGTGCTCGCCGTTCCGCCCGCGTTCGGTGGTTCCGGCGCAGCGGCCGAGGATATCGACGCCGACGGCCGGCCCGACGTGCTGCTGGTCGGCGGCGCCGGTAACCGCCTGTTCCGCAACCTTGGTGGCGGTCGTTTTCAGGACATCACGCGCGAAGCTGGAATCGACTGGCGCAGGCCCGAGGACGGCCTGCCGGGAGAGCCGCGTCAGCCCATCATCGCGGATTTCGACAACGATGGCCTGCCCGATGTTTTCATCAGTTATGCCGACGACGACCATCGGATGTACCGCAACGTCGGCAATGCACGTTTCGTGGACGTGACGGCCACGACGGGGCTCGGCGGCAAGGGACTGGTCGGCGGTCCGGCAACCGCGTTCGACTATGACCGCGACGGACGTCTCGATCTCTACATCGGCTACTTCGGCCAGTATACCGAGGGCACGATTCCCACGCTTGCGCGCCGCAACGACAATGGACTGCCCAATCGACTGTTTCGCAACGTGGGCGGTCTGCGCTTCGAGAACGTGACCGACGGAAGCGGGCTCGACAACACCGGTTGGACACAGGCGCTGTCGCACACCGACATCGACCGCGATGGCTGGCAGGACCTGATCGTCGGCAACGACTTCGGCGTCAACGCCTACTATCGCAACCGTGGTGACGGTACGTTCGAGGATATTTCCACGGTGATTGGCACCGGCAAACCGTCATTCACCATGGGCATCGGCCTGAGCGACCTCAACGGTGACCTGCATCCGGACGTGTACATCTCGAACATCGTCACCATGGACAAGGATCAGAAATACGTTCTGCCGGATGAAAACACGCCGATGAAATTCGATGCCAAGACCATGTCGCGGATGCGCGTGATCGAGGCCAACGACCTGTTCGTCTCCGGTCGCGATTCCAGTGGCGCCCTGCATTACAAACAGTCCGATGCCATCGGTCGCGGGCTTGAGGCCACCGGCTGGGCCTGGGGCGCGGATTTTCTGGATTTCGACAACGACGGTGATGATGACCTGTACGTCGGAAACGGCATGAACGACTTCGCCGTGTATTCAGCGGAGAATCCGTACTACTCCGATCCCCGGGGAAATACGCGCGAGGCCCTGTTCGCAGACAGCCATCGCGATGCGAATGTGTTTTACGAAAACCGTGACGGGCGACTCGTGAACGCTTCGCGCGCCAGCGGTGCGGATCTGCTCGGCAACACGCGTGCGGTCGTGTATCTGGATATGGATGACGACGGTGACCTCGACATGATCCTGAACAATTTCGCCGGACCAGCGGTCGTCTATCGCAACAACGCCGAATCGCGAAAACACCATTGGTTGAAGGTCAGCCTGCAAGGTGACCCGGCCCAGGGTGTCACGCGCGATGCGATCGGTGCGCGCGTGCTCGTGGAAACCGCTGCCGGGCCGCGTCGCTGGCGCGAGATCCATGGCAGCGTCGGTTATCTGACCATGCACCCGAAGGAACAGCACGTTGGGCTGGGGGATGCGACCGAGGCGAGCATCATTGTCGAATGGCCGAACGGGACGACCTCGCGGTTTGAAAACCTCGCCGCGAATGTTCGTTATCGCATCGACCAAGCCACCGGCAGCATCGCGCGGGTGCAGGGCCGGGACTCCGGCGAGGTGAAAAGCGCCCGGCACGCGCGCTAGCGTGCGCTGATCGGGAAACGCCGGGCAATCCATCCCGGATTGCCGCCTGAGTGGCTCAGGCCGTGGGTGAGCCTGGCCCGCCCACGGCCCGGTCGAACGGCCGGTATCGATCGGCGACATCTGCCGCGTCGTTGAGCACGCGGCCATCCAGTTCCACCCAGGCGTGCCCATCGTAGGCGCCGTCAGTGATCCGCGAGCCGATGCGGATCTCCGACTCGATCCCGTGTTCCAGCAGGTAGGCCCACAGCGCCATTGAGCGCGACAGGCAGGCGCCGCGGTACGGCCCGAAGTGTTGAACGATCGCCAGGGCACGCGCGGCGGCACGTGCGAACGCCGGCACGTCGTGGGGCTGCGACTGGGGTTGCGTGGTTTCGCGCGTGCGGTCGAGCAGTTCGCGCAGGCCCTTGCGTTTCAGGGCGCGCGCCATGCGCGGCACGGAGGCCGCAAGCGTCCAGTAGGCCGAGCGGACCTCGCGGGGCAGGGCGAAATAGCGGCGCAGCAGCTGGGGCATCGTCGGCCGCGCGGCGCGCGGTGGAGAAGCATGCCGCAGGAGTTTACCATCGCCGCGCATGGGCCTCGTGCGCTTTTCCGTCGACAACCCGCTGGTCGTCAACCTCGTGCTGGCGCTCGTCCTGCTCGGCGGCGTGCTGTCCTGGCGCGCCATGCCGCAGGAAATGTTCCCGGTCATCGAGACCGACAAGGTGCAGGTCACGACCCTGTTCGAGGGCGCCTCGCCGGTCGAGGTCGAGCGCCAGATCACCGTCGCGATCGAGCAGGAACTGGACGGGCTCTCCGACATCGACGAGATCACCTCGACCAGCGACGAGGGTGTCTCGCGCATCGTCGTCAAGCTCAAGCCGGGCGCGGACGTGGACGACTTCCTGCGCGAGACTGAGGCGGCGATCGACCAGATCCAGGATCTGCCCGAAGAGGCGGAAGAACCCGTCATCAAGCGGTTGAAGACCCGCTTTCCCGTCATCAGCATCGCGTTGTATGGCAACGCCGAGGCCGGGCGGCTGCGCGACATCGCCGAGCGCCTGCGCCGCAAGGTCGAGGCAATGGATGGGATCGGCAGCGTCGGCATCGCCGGCGATCGCGAGTGGGAGCTGTGGGTCACGGTCGATCCGGGCGAGCTCGCCGCGCGCGGCATCGCGCTGGAAACCATCGAGACCGCGCTGCGTTCGAACCTGCGCGATCTGCCGGGCGGTTCCATCGCGGGCGCCGAGGGCGATGTGCTGCTGCGCGGTGTCGGCGTTCCACCCGATCCCGAATCGGTCGGCGCGATCGCGCTGCGCACCAATGCGACGGGCGGCGTGCTGCGGTTGCGTGAAATCGCGAAGGTCGACGTGCGACTGGAAGAACCGCGCACGCTGGGGCGGTTCAACGGCGAACGCTCGATCAACCTCGTCATCAACAAGACGGCCACCGCGTCCACCATCGCGATTGCCGAGGCCGTGCATGAACTGGTCCGTGAGTTCGACGGAACTCTGCCGCCTGGCATCCACGCCAGTTCGTTCAACGATCTTTCGGTATACGTGCGCACGCGTCTGGAGACCGTCAAGTCCTCGGGGCTGATCGGGCTGGGTCTGTTGCTCGGCTCGCTGTATCTGTTGCTCAACGGGCGCGTGGCCCTGATCACCGCGCTCGGTATTCCGGTGTCCTTCCTGTTTGCCGTGATGGTGATCCACTACGCCGGCTACACGATCAACATGGTCTCGCTGTTTGCGTTCCTGATCGCGCTGGGCCTGATCGTCGACGACGCCATCATCGTCACCGAGAACGTCTACCGGCACCTGGAGGAGGGCGCGCCGCCGCGCGAGGCCGCGCTGGCGGGCGCGCGCGAGGTGTTCTGGCCCGTGATCGCGGCGACCTCCACCACCATCGCCGCGTTCCTGCCCATGTTCGCGGTGACCGGCACCATGGGCGCATTCATTTCCGTGATTCCGGCCGTCGTGAGTGCCGCGCTGGTCGGCTCGCTGTTCGAGGCGTTCGCGGTGCTGCCCTCGCATGCGCATGACTGGCTGCGGGTCGCGAAGACGCGCACGCGCAAACGATTGATCGACTGGTCGGCGGCCCTGCGCCGCTACACTGGCCTGCTGCGCTGGACGCTGGTGAACCGCTACATCACCGCCGCGTTTGCGATCGGCACGCTCGTTCTGGCGGTGGCGTTCGCGGCGACGCGCGTACCGTTCAATCTGTTTGGATCGGTCGACGTCGGTCAGTTCTTCGTGAACGTGGAGGCGCCGAACACCTATTCGCTGGAAGATTCCGAGGCGCTGGCGAAACGGCTGGAGGCGGTGGTTTACGACGTCGTTGAACCGCACGAGCTGAAATCCCTGCTCACCAACGTCGGCGTGGAGTTCGTGGATTTTCAGCGTTTCCGGCTTGGCAGCCAGTACATTCAGCTCATCATCGACCTGACGCGGGAAAAGCCGCGCGGCTTCATCGAGCGTTACGTGAATCCGCTCGTGAGTCTGCGCTTCGATGCGCCCGGCGAGCGCGAGCGCCGCTCCGAGGATGTGATCAATGTCGTGCGCGAATCACTCTCGCGCGTGCCCGGTGTCACGCGTCTGGCCATCCTGCGGCCGCAGGGCGGCCCGGCCGGCGCGGATGTCGAGATCGGCATCATCGGCGATCGCATCGACAACCTGCGTGCCGCCGCCGTCGAGATCCGCGACTGGCTTGTACGCATTCCCGGCGTGCATGACGTACGCCACGACGCCGACCCCGGCAAGCTCGAGTACCGTTACCGCCTGAACGCGGCCGGGCGCGAACTCGGGTTGACGCAGGAGCAGCTGGCGCGGGTCGTACGCACGGGGTTCGTCGGTCGCGAGGTCACGCACGTCAACTGGCGCAACGAACGCATTCCCGTGCGCGTGATCTACCCCGAGTCCCTGCGCGAAGACAGTGCCGCGCTCGCCAACCTCAGGCTCACGACCGGCGACGGCCGCACCGTGTATCTGCATGAGATCGCGGACTTCGAGGTCGAGCGCTCACCGGCCACCGTGCAGCACCGCAACCTGCGCCGGCTGGTTGCGGTCACGGCCGATGTGGACGACAAGGTCACGACGCCCAATGACGTGATCGAGCAGTTTCAGCGTGAGTTCGCGGACTTCGCGCAGACCCATCCGGGCTATACGCTGGTGTTTCTGGGCGAGAAGAAGGAAGCCAACGAATCGTTCGCGAGCCTTTCCGGTGCGCTGATCATGGCGCTGGCCGTGATCTTTTTCATCCTGGCCTGGCTGTTCCGTTCGCTGCTCGATCCGCTCGTGGTCATGGCCGCGATCCCGTTCGGGTTCATCGGCGTCGTCGTCGGCCACGTCATCTTCGGCTTCAACCTGCAGTTTCTGTCCGGCATCGGCTTTCTGGCGCTGACCGGCATCGTCGTCAACGACTCGCTGATCCTCGTGGACTTCGCCAAGAAGCGGCGTGCGGAAGGCTATGAGCGGATCGAAGCCGTTGTGGAGGCGGGCAGGGTGCGCATCCGCCCGATCCTGCTGACCTCGATCACGACGTTCCTGAGCGTCTCACCGCTGATCTTCTTCGCATCCGGGCAGACGGCATTCCTTTCGCCCATGGCCGTAAGCCTCGGCTTTGGACTGCTGTTCTCGACCGTGCTGATCCTCGTCGCGGTGCCGAGTTTCTACCTGATTGCCGATGACCTGCGCACGCGTGCGTTTCGCATGTTCGGACGCGAGGATCTAGAACAGGAAATCATCGCCCCGCATTGCAGCATCGACGAACGCCCCGCGTCCGTCTGACGCGCTGCGATCGGTTCAACGGCTGGGCTTGCGCTTTTGGCGTCGCCGCAGGCCGGCGAGCGCGGCGGCGCCCACCATGGTCAGTGCGATGGTGGCCGGCGCCGGAATCGGCGGCGGGTCGATGGTGATGCGGTAGCCCTCCAGCTGATTGGAGCCACCGCCGGCTACGCGCAGGCCGACCACGCCGCCTACAGGAACGGTCATGTTCAGGGCAGTGGTGTTCCAGCCGATTATTGCCAGAAGCCCACCGGGTGCGATCGTATCCGGGCCGACGTAGAAGGCCGGGTCGAACACCCGCAGGCTGTCGCCGGGCACGGAAGCTGTCAGCGATTCGGTCGTGATGTCGAAGCTGGACCCCGGCACCAAGGTCACGCGGTAGAAGTCGCGGTCGAAATTGAACGGCCCCACCGAACCCTCGAACGACGGGATGTTGACCGGGATTGCGCTCGCCCAGTCGCCATTGGGTTCGATATCCAGAATCGGCGCCGCCCAGGCCTTGCCGCCGAACAGGGCCGTGGCGATGGCGAGTGGCAGGAGTCGGCGTTTCGGAGTGTTCATGCAGCTTCGCGGTCCGGTTGATTTGGGGTGGCTTGCGCCTGATTATCGAACAGCAAGCACGATTCGTGCCTTGTTTCCTGTTCCGAGCAAATTCAATGGCTTGGCGCGGCGTACGCCGGCCTTCCGATCCGCGGCGGGGGCGGGGTGTAAAAAAACCTGACAACATGAGCCGGGCCGACGGCAGCGCGCGGGGGATGTTGTAAAAATCCGACGAAACGCCGCGCCGGATCAACGATTCGTTCAGAGCTGCCGGAAGCCACCGCGATCGGCTGGCTCGCACCGGGTGATCTTGGACGGGGCGCGGGCAGTGGACATCATCCGCAATGTAGGGTGCGCACCGCGCACCGCCTGGCACTCGGGGTAGACGCCTAAAAGGGCTCTGACCCCTTTAACTCCGCTTCGTGTGTGCCGCTCCACTGCTTCGAGGCATTGGAGGGCAGCTTGCAGCCGTCGATGGCGAACATCTCCTTGCCGATCAGGCCCAGCTTGTCGCAGGTCATGACGATCTGGGTGAACAGCCCGCCGATGGTTTCAGGCGAGCGCGAGATGAAATCGGCAATCGTGCTGTGGTCGGGTTGCAGATCGGCGCCGAGCGCCATGAACACGATGTTCTCGCGGCACAGCCGCTCGATGCGCCGGCTGCTGGTCACCCCTT